>NZ_JBMQQZ010000001.1:0-13157 GCF_057362025.1 Bordetella sp.
ACGGTGATGGGATTGTTGACCTGCAGGGTCGCGCCGTTGTTGGTCACGGCATGGCCGGCGTCCACCCCGATGTCGGCGTTCAGCAGCAGATTGCCGCTGGTGAACACCACATTGGCCCCCGTGACCTTGATGAAGCCTTTGTCGGCTTCGGTCAGGCCGCCGCTCAGGCCGGTCAGCGTGCCGACGGCCGTGCCGCTGCCGCCCGCGATGCTCAGGTCCTGCGTGCTGGCGGACGTGATGTCGCCGGCGATTAGACCGCTGTTGGTAATCTGCCCGATAGCACTCATGCTATCGACCTCGATGGCGTTGTACAGGCCGGTGATGGTGCCGCTGTTCGTGACGGAGCCGACACTACCGCCCACCTGAGCCAGGATGCCGGCATAGGGACCGCTAGGGTTGCCCATGATCGTGCCGCCCACGCCGCCGGAGATCAGGCCGGAGTTGTCGATCGCCTGGATGGTACCGGCCATCGCGGCCACGCCGGAGAGGCTGCCCGAAATCGTGCCGGTATTCGTCAGGCTGCCCACCGTGCTCGTATTGAGCGCGAGGACGCCGAACATGCCGTTCACCAGACCGCTGTTGTCGACGCTTCCTATACCGCCGCCGTTCTGGGAGACGACTGCGAACCCGACGTTGGAAACATTGGTCGAGGAGCCCAGGATGGTCCCGCTGTTGGCCAGGGTGCTTATCGTGCCGCCATTGTTGTCCACCCCCGCGATCCCGCTACCGGCCGGGCTGGTACCCGAGATGAATCCCAGATTGTTCAACTGCACGATAGTGCCGGCGTTGCTGACGCCCACACCGGTACCCGTGATGCTTCCGCCGACCGAGTTGATTATGGAGCGGATCGAGCCGGTGGAAGTGTTCTGGACGCCCATCGGGGTCCAGGTAGTATCGGTGCCCGACACCAGGCCACTGTTCTTCAGCGTGTCGATCTTGCCCAGGTTCTGGATACCCACGTCCACTCCAACGATGGTACCGAAGTTGGACAGCTCCCGGCCGGATAGGGTGTTGTTCGCCTGGATGGCGAAGGACGCGCCCGAAATGGTCCCCGTGTTCATGACGGAAAAATCGCCGCCAGTCCACTCATAGCATCCCGTCGACGAATTCACGACGGCGCCCGTCCCCGCCGTGGTGCAGGGAACGGCCGCTGCCATGCCGGGAAGCAGGCTTGCCGCCAGCAGCGAAGCGCCGGTCAGGACCTGCAAAGGTCCCGTCTGCCGCAAGGCCATCCCGGCCTTCGGCATGGCGCCATTTCGAAATGAGTGATTGCCTTGCTTGCGCTGCTTCTGCTTCACGGCCTTTTACTCCGCGTCGCGCTCCCGGCGACGTCATGTTGTGCATGGACAGCAGGCCTATGCTCATGCGCGCGACGCGCGGGTCAAGGGCCTGGGCTGCATGGGGAGGGCAGAAGGTACCGTGCGGGACTCGCTTCTATTTCGCGCAAAAACGCTGAAGAAGACCGGCTTTTCTCCACAAAGCGTTCGTATTTCAGATTATTGCTCTGCCGTTCGCAAAGGTACGCAAACCCTTCCGCACCGCCGATGAGATCCAGGCTCTGTGATCGATCGCGGCTAGGGCGCGCAGAATGCGTTCATCTGCTCCACCCCGAAGGCGATCTTCACCTGGGCGTGGGGCTTCATCCTTTCAACCGCGTGGGTCATCGATTCCAATAGCGCGGCTGCGGATGGCGATAGCGTCCTCCCCTTCTTCTTCACCACGTAGAGGTTACGCTTCAGGACCGGCTGTACCAATGGCTTGAAGCACAGGCCAGCGGACACCAATGGTTGCGCGGCCAGCGCCGGCAATGCAGCGTAGCCCATGCCCCGGTTGAGCAAGGGAAACAGCGACGACATCGAGCCCACCTCGTAGCCCGGCTCCTTGAAACGTCTGGCGATCCTGGGATGGAGATCGATCAGCGCACGAATGCCGTTCGAAGGATGGAGCCCTACCATCGTGTGGCCGGCCAGGCGCGACCAGGGTATCGGCCCGTGTTCGAACGCCAGGGGGTGTCGTGGCTCGAACACTGCGCCGTACAGGTCTGTCAGGATCTTCGCCGTATCCAGCAGGGGCTCGGGCCGGAACAGTGTGGTGACGCCAAAGTCGGCCTCGCCCGACAGGACCAATCGGCATACGCCTTCCGTCGTGTCTTCGCGCATCCTTACGGTGATTCCGGGATAAGTGCCGGCCATCTCTATTACCGCAGGCGACATGACGTAGTTGATGAAGGAAGCCGCCGCCGCCACGACCGCGGAGCCCCGCTGCCGGGTGGCGGCCATCCGCATCTCTTCGAGCGACTCCTGCAGATCGCGCAACATCCGTTCCGCGGCGGGAAGGAACTGCTCCCCTTGCATCGTCAGCTGCACGGCACGGGTGGAGCGGTCGAACAGCCTCAGGCCGATCTCGCTCTCCAATGCCTTGACCGAGGTGGTCAGCGTGGACTGCGTTACATGCAGCTTCTCTGACGCCCGCGTAAAGCTGCCTTCGCGCGCTACCGCGGCAAAGGCACGCAGCTGCTTGAGCGTGATATTGGCGAGATGCATTTATTCAATAATGCGATAGGTCGATAAATATTATTCGATAGCATCTATTCTTCGGCGTTCTTAGACTTATATCGACAAATACCAGCCCTGACAAGACTTGGATACAGGAGACAGCAATGCAGGCAACGACCCCCACGCCGGCGGACGAACCCCCGCGCCGCATCGACGGCGCCAGTGCCTGGTTAGGTCCCCAAATGGCCTCCGACGGCCAATGGGTCGAACACCTTTCGGAAGCGGAAGTGGCCGAGGTGCACCAGGCAATCGCCCGGCACAAGGCTTCGGGTCGCGCGTTCGGCGACATCGACGTCGCGAGTTTCGCGCTGCCCACGCTGGGTCCAAGGCTGAAGCGCATGCTGCGGGACGTCATCGACGGCAGGGGCTTCGTCCTTATCCGCGGGTTTCCCGTCGCACGCTACTCGACGGAGGAAGCCGCCATTGCCTATCTGGGCATGGGTGCCTGGTTCGGCAGCTTTCGCTCCCAGAACGCCGCCGGCCATCTGTTGGGACATGTCCGCGACACCGGCGCGGACATCAACAAGCCGCAGACCCGCTACTACCAAACCAACCGGCAACTCGAATATCACACGGATTCGTGCGACATCGTCGGATTGCTGTGCCTGAAGACGTCGCGGTCCGGCGGAGAGAGCCGCATCGTCAGCTCGGTCTCGCTTTACAACGCGATGATGGAACAACGTCCCGACCTCGCGGCCGAGCTGTTCCATCCCTTCCCGACCGACCGCCGCGGCGAAGTGCCCGACGGTGCCAAGCCCTGGTTCGACGTTCCGGTCTTCAACTGGTGCGACGGCAAATTGACCACGATCTATGTCGGCCAGTACATCCGCAGCGCGCAGGCCCTCTTCCCTGAAGCACGCCGTTTGACGGACAAGGAGCTGGAAGCCTTGGCCCTGCTCGACGAGCTCGCCAACGACCCTCGATTCTGCCTGCAGATGGAGTTTCTGCCGGGCGACATGCAGTTTCTGCACAATCATCAAATCCTTCACTCCCGCACGGATTACGAGGATTGGCCTGAACCGGAAAGGAAGCGACACCTGCTTCGCCTATGGCTGGCGCCCGAGGAGGGGCGCGCTCTGCCACCGTCGTTCGCGGCGCGGTACGGATCCCTGACCCCCGGCGCGCGTGGGGGCATCATCGTCAAGGGCACGACATTGAAATTCGAGCTGGAACCTGCCTAGGGCCTGTTAACGCTAGAAGGAGCCTCGCATGAGTACGCAAACCGGTGGATGGCAAGGCACGAAGCGCAGTCGTGGTGATGCCACGGCGAGCATTCGTAACGCGGCCAGGCGCCGGTTTGCGTACTCACCCTTCGGCCAGTGCGAGGCTCCTTCTAGCGTTAACAGGCCCTAACCGCGCTTACAGACAAAACAACGTTTCGACAGGAACGGGGAGACAAACATGAAACGACGTGACTTCCTTGCAGGAAGCAGCCTGGGGATCCTTTCGGCGGGAATCCTTGGCAACAGCCCTGCCGCACTTGCCGCCGTGGACGCGAGCGGCCAAAGCTGGCCGACACAGCCTATCAAGATCATCAACGCCTACCCGCCCGGCGGTATCGTCGATATCCTGGCCCGACTGATAGGCGCCGAACTGGCGCGCGATTTCGGGCAGCCGGTGATTGTGGAAGACAAACCGGGCGCCGGCGGCAACATCGGTACCGCCTACGTGGCGCGTGCCGCCGGGGATCCCTACACACTGCTGCTGGGCGCAAGCGGGCCGCTGGCGATCAACGTGTCGCTGTATAAGAACCTGCCCTACGATCCACGCAAGGACTTCACACCCATCACCTTGCTGGCCGCGACGCCGCTTGTGCTTGTGACCGGCGCGAAATCGGGTATCACGTCCGTCGACCAGTTGATGGCTCAGCTGCGCGCCAGCGCGAAGCCGCCCTTTTACGGCTCCGCGGGTACGGGGACACCGCAGCACCTCGCCGGAGAGATGTTCAAGCAGAAAGCGCACGTACAGGCGACTCACGTCGCCTACAAGGGTGGCGCGCCAGCCGTCGTGGCCGTGATCGGCGGGGAAGTGCTTTACGCGTTCGAGAATCTGGCGCTGGTGTTGCCTCATATCCAGGCTGGACGAATGCGGGCTCTGGCCGTCACCAGTCCGGGCCGCACGGCGCAACTGCCCGACGTCCCGGCAATGTCCGAGCGCGCCGTCCCGGGCTTCGAGGCCCGCGGCTGGTACGGCCTGCTGGCGCCCGCGGGCATTCCTCAGGCGGCCGCCACGCGCCTGACCGACGCCACCATCCAGACCGCTGCCCGGCCCAATGTGCGGAAGGTCATCGAGTCATTCGGTTCGGACAATGTATCGAACGGGCCGGCGAAGTTCTCGGAACTGATCGCGTCGGATATCGCGAAATGGCGGGACATCATTGCCGCGGGGGGCATCAAGCTGGAAGGGTAGATGGCTGCCCCACCGGCCGATCCCGGCATTACGCACTCGTGCGCCGCAAGGGCCGCCTGCGTCCGACCGCCGATGTCCCGTTCCTGCGCCTGCCCGCCCAGCACGGCGGCCTGGCGACTGTACCCCGTTGTCGACCTAAGCCGTATGCATTCATCGACGCGATCAGGGAAGTCCCGCCGCCAAAGGTGTATCGTTTACGGGGCGAGCATAGCCGCGAAGCGCAGGTCTGAATCCGGATGGAGAGCACCATGCTCACACTCTATTCCTACCCCGAGCTGTTCGGCGTCGCCGACAACAACCCATTCGGCCTGAAGGTATATGCCTTTCTGCGCCTGGCCGGCCTGCCCTTCAACCATCAACACATTTTCGACAGCCGACAGGCGCCGCACGGCCAACTGCCGTACATCGATGACGACGGCACCACCGTCGGCGACAGCAGCGCCATCGTCGCACACTTGATAGACCGGCACGGCCTCTCCATCGACAGCGCGCTGAATCCGTCGCAGCACACCCAGGCATTCTGCGTAAACCGCGTCCTGGACGATCTCTATTGGTCCATGTCTTATTCACGCTGGAAAGACGACCGCTACTGGCCCCACTTCCGCGATGCCGTGCTGCGTACGCATGCGAACGTCACCGCGGAAGAAATGAATGCCGCGCGCGCCTACAACTTCGAACGCTACCGCTACCAGGGCATAGGACGCTACGCACCCGAAGAAGCCTACCGCCGCGGTCTGGACGACCTGCGCGCCATCGCGGCGATGATGGATACCCGCCCTTTCTTCTTCGGTGCCACGCCCACAAGCGTAGACGCGAGCATCTACGGCTTCGTCGCCAACATCCTGTTCTATCCGATCGACACGCCGCTACGTGCGTACGTCGTATCTCAGCCGGGGCTCGCCCAACACTGCGAGGCCATTCACGGGCGCGTTATGGGGACGAACTCGGGCTGACCGAACGCTCGGAAACCGGCGCGCTGTCATGCCCGTACGTGGATATCCATATCGATATGCACGTTTCTCGGCTTGCGGCGTAGAGAGGCACCAGGTAGCCAAAAAATCGCTAAGTTATAGATTTTTATTGATTTTATTGGCGGACAGAGGGGGATTCGAACCCCCGATACGCTTTTGACGTATACACGCTTTCCAGGCGTGCGCCTTCAACCGCTCGGCCACCTGTCCTGATCCGGTACTGCTGCGGGCTTTGCCAGCCCGTTTGTCTTGCATGCCGCTTGTCCACCGCTCGACGCAACCATCGCCAGACGATGCTTGCCCGGGGCCTTGATGCTTCCCCGGCGCGCGGATTGGGGCCAACTGCAACTGCCAATAGCAACTGCAAATAGCAACTGCAAATAGCAACTACCGGCCCGCCAAACGGCAATCCGCGATTCTAGCAGAATTTTATGTATCCAGTCTTGGCCGCCCTGCCCGCCCGAACCGGGCCGCCCGGCCAAGACCCCGCAACCGCTCCCGCGAGAACCGCCCTCGGACAGCCGCCCACGTCGCCGCCCATTAGCCCTCCATCCCGCCATCAAGGCTGGGCGAACACCACACTCTCGCTGGACTCCACCTTGCAGAAGCGCGCGATGCTCTGCATGGAATTCGCGTGCTCCTGCGCGCTATGGGCCGCGCACAGATCCTCCAGCACAATCATCTCGTAATCGCGATCATGTCCGTCCCGCACGGTCGCCTGCACCACCGCCTGCGTGGAAACCCCGGAACAATAGATCCGCTGCACATTCCGCGTACGCAGCTGGACTTCCAGCGTAGTGGAATAGAACGGGCTCACGCGATGCTTGACGACCTGCAGATCGCCCGGCTTCTGTTCAAGGTCGGGATGGATCTCGGTGCCCCAGCCGCCCAGCTTGAACAGCCCATGCTGCGCGGCAGCCGCGAATACCGGCGACCCGGGCGGGCATTCCGGATAGCCCTCGGAAAAGCCGACCCGCACGAACCCCATCGCGATACCCGCCGCGCGTGCCTTGGCGATCGCCTTGGCCGTCCGGGCGACAAGATTCCGTTCGCGAACCTGCTCGCCCATGGGCGTCTTGCCGTTCGGGCCGTCCGCATGGACCAGGTCGTTCTGCATATCCAGTACGAGAAAGATGGACGAAGGTTGCCGCATAGTGTTTTCCCAGGTTTGTTCAAGACTCAAACGCAACGGATGCCGCCATGGACACCCATCCCGCACGGCATCGAAGACGGTTGACGGTGCGGGAAGCGTGCCCGCTTGGACCAATGATAGATCGCCGCGTTCGCCCCTACGAGCCGCAACGGCGGCAACGTTTTTCCTGGATTATTTGGCGCGCCCGCTGGAATCTTTTCAACGATAAATCAACAGACCGGGGATATTCCGCTCACACCCGCTGCAGATGACAAACATAACTCGATTATCAGCCGGCCACCCCTGCCACTGGATGTTCGGGCAGGCGTCTTGACCGGCCGCGGCGCGGCAGCCCGCCGCGCCGCTTCTCTCAGCCACTGAAAGCGCCGAGCCGCCCCGGATCCGCGGGGCGGGCCGGTCTCGTTGTGTTCGCAAGACCGATTACGTGTTAGCCGCGTAGGGGCGCGCATGCGCCCATGTTTCCCCGACCCCGCCGTATACCCCAGACGGAGAGTGAGATGGCAAGAGAACAACGTTCCCCCTCAAATAGATCAGCCGGCACCGCAGGCCAGGACGCGAAGCGCCGACGCATCTTCCCGGCGTTACGCCGAGCCCATCGGCTGCTCGGCATCACATCCCTGACGCTATGGGCGGCGCCCGGCGAAGCCTCCACGTTCCTCGGCGGGGCTACGACATCCTCGCCGGTAACCATCGGCATCGGCGCCGATGATCCTTCCTGCAGCACCAACACGGGCTCGAATGCCTGGGGCGCGATCGCCGTCGGTTGCGGCGCCAACGCCGACATCGCCGATCCAACGGATTTCCTGCCGGGACTCGGACTCAATGGCGGTATCGCCGTGGGCAACGGCGCCAGCACGACCGGGGCCAACGACATTGCGATCGGCAGCAGCACGCAAGCCCACAGCGACAGCGCGATCGCCATCGGCGTGGGCACCGTCGCCGGCGTCGCGGGCACGAATGTCAACAACCCGACCGCTATCGGCGTCGATACCATCGCCACCGGCACGAATGCCATCGCCATGGGCACCACCGCGCGCGCCAGCGGCAGCAGCGCGGTCGCGGTGGGTCCCTGGTCCAATGCCGGTCCGGCGAATACGGTCGCGGTGGGCCCCCACACGACGGCGGCCGGCATCGAGTCCACGGCAATCGGCTATCTTGCCCTGGTGCCGTCCGGCAGCGGCGTTGCCATCGGCAGCCGGACTATCGCCGAGGGAGGTTACGCGGTGGCTTTGGGCAGTGGCGCCGCGGCACGCTCCACCGGCACGGCCAACGGGTCGCCCATCGCCATAGGGTCGAACGCCAATGCGACCGGCGTGTACGGCTCGCCCAATCCCATCGATCCGGGAGGCTCGACCTTCGAGGCCGTCGCGATCGGCAACGCCGCGACGGCAACAGGCCAGATCGGCACGGCGCTGGGCTGGACCAGCGCCGCGACAGGCCTCTGGTCCACTGCCGTTGGCGGTGCAGCCGCGGCCACGGCGGACAGGGCGACGGCGGTGGGTGTAGGCGCGCAGGCCAGCGCGCCCGACGCCCTGGCCCTGGGCTACGATGCCGCCGCCACGCAATCCGGTAGCGTCGCACTAGGCCCGGGTACCCGGACCGCGGTCGGTGCACGCACCGCATACGTCGCCTACGCGCTGGCCGCGCCGCAAACCTCGGCAGGCGAGGTGTCCGTGGGCAACGCGGGGGCGCAGCGGCAGATCACCAATGTCGCGGCCGGCGCCGCGCCCACCGATGCGGTGAACATCAGCCAGCTGAACCAGATCGCGCAGAACACGGCCGGCTCGTTGGGCGGGGGTGCCTCGTACGACGCGGCCACAGGCGCGTACACCGGGCCGGGCTACCACGTCGGCGGACAAACATACAACACCGTCGGCGATGCCTTGGCGGCACAGAACGCCATCGTATCGACGCAGGGCAATAGCGTGGCGACTTACCTGGGCGGCGGCGTCACGTATAACGTGGCCACAGGCTCGCTGGCCGGCGGTTTCACCATCAACGGCAACAGCTACGCGACGCTGACCGATGCCATCGGCGAGTCCCGGCACATCGTCAACAACCTGGTGCAGGGAACGGCCGGGCTGGTCCAGCAGCAGGACGCGGCGGCGCCTATCACGGTAGGCGGCCATACCGGTGGCACGACGGTGGACATGTCCGGCACGGCGGGCAACCGGCGGGTCACCGGCGTGGCCGATGGCGTCGCCCCCAGCGATGCCGCGACCATCAATCAACTCGATACTGTCACGCAGCGCGTCAACGGCCAGTATGCCCGGCTGAACAACCGCATCCATGGCGTTCAAAGCCGCGCCAACGGCGGTATCGCCGCCGCGATGGCGATGGCCGCCTTACCGCAGGCCTATCTGCCCAGCAAAAGCATGGTCAGTCTGGGCGGTGCCACGTGGAACGGGGAAAGCGGCTACGCGCTCGGGCTTTCCACCGTTTCGGATAACGGGTCGTGGGTATTGAAGCTGTCAGGCGCCACCTCGTCGCGCGGCGACTACGGCGGCGCCGTGGGTGTCGGCTACCAATGGTAGGCCAGGCGCTTCGGATCCAACACATCGAATGACAGGCCGACGCGACGCGCGGGCCGATGCAGGAGTTTGACGCATGCAAAGATACAAAGCCCCTATCCTGGCGTGCGCCGGGTTGATGTTCAGCTTCGCCCTGGCCGGCTGCGGAAACGTGAGCAAGGTAGACAGGAACGGGCAAGCGACGGCGCTGGTCTGGCCCGATATCTCGCGGGCCTCGCGATCCAAGGGGATTTATCCCGATCCGCATCATCTCGCCATGGTGCGGCCCGGCATGGACAAGGACCAGATCTACGATCTGCTCGGGCGCCCGCATTTCCACGAAGGGTTCCTGATGGTGCGCGAATGGGACTATCTGCTCCACGTCCGCACGGCCTCCGGCGACGAACTATGCCAGTACAAAATCCTGTTCGACCGCGATCGCACCGTGCGCAGTACCCATTGGCGCGAACCTGCATGCGAAGCGGCAATGAAGAAAGCGATCTCGACCATGGCGGGCGACGCCATGCACGCCGATGGAACCCACGCGCGGCTGGCCGCCGGAACGCCGGCATGATGCGCGCCAAGACAGTCTGCGCCGAGCCACGCCGCATCCCGGCCCGAATCTCGGCTCCGGCCAAACCGGCCCTGTTGGAGACCGCCATGCAAAGGCTGCTGCCGGTATGCCTGATAGCGACGGCCGCAATGGCCGTCGCCGCGTGCCAGCCGCTGTCCGCCGGACGCACCGCGCCGGCCGCCATGCCACCCGGCCCGCAAGGCGCCGTGGGCGCGGCAACAAAGCCCGGCGTGCCTACGGCCCTGCAGGCTGGCCCACCCACGGTCGAATTCCGCCTGGCACAGACAGAGGCCGCTCCGGGATTGCACGCCCTGCAACTGGGCGGGCGGCAATTGTGGATGTTGCAACAGCCGGTCCTGACGCGTACCGACATCGTATCGGTCACGCCGGTCAGAAGCCGCGCCGGGGCAAGCTATGTGCGTTTTCAGTTCGCGCCCGCGGCCGCACCGCGTCTGGCTGCGATCGCGAAGCACTATCCCGGCAAGTTCCTGTTGCTCAGCATCGACGGCGAGTTGGCCGCCGCCCCCACCCTGGGCGGCCCGATGAACGACGGGGTGCTGTTCGTGCCCGTGGTCAGCGACCAGCAGGCTGCCCAGGTGTCCGCGGCGGTAGCCGGCGCCCCGATGCCGGCGGGACGCTAGCGGCAATCTAGTCGTCCAGCTCCAGATAGCCTTCGACGGCCGCGAGCACGGTCTCCATCTGCACGGTATGCGCGAAGCGGAAGGGATCGCCGTAGATGGTCTCGTCCGGAAATTCCGTGATAAGCACCAGCGGCACGTCCTCGCCCACGCCTTCGGTTCGCAGCACCGGGATGCCGTTCATCACCTCGAATCCCCGCTGCAGGGCGTGTGTTTCGAACATGCGCATCTGCCGTGCGTTGTACTCCACCAGCCCCGGCACCCGCGCCGCGACGCGCGCGGATACATGCCGCAGCAAGGCATTGGCCTGGTCTTCCCAGCCGGGATGATGGCGCAGCACCAGAAAATAGCCCTTGGGCACCGTCCACAGTTCGAAGCCGCGCGGCAGATACCCCGACAAGGGGCGGGTCCACTCGTGGGCGGGATAGCCGTGCAGGTTCACATGCAACTGGGCGCCGGTCGTTTCGTACGCCTTGCGGCGCGCATCCCGCTCATACCACGGCGCGCGTTCGCGATACGCGAGGTCATCGCCCAGGGCCGAGTAGCGCGCGGCATGGGACATATGGCGCGGGTTGTGTTCGCACAGCTCCCGATGCAGGGCGTAGCCATCGGGATTCTCCGACGCGAACAGCACGAAGTGCGCATTCGGCTGTTGGCGCAACACCTGCGCGGCGCGCAGCGCCCCCACCACGCCCGAAGTCTCGTTCGCGTGCTGGCCGCCGGAAATCACGACAGGCTTGTTTGCTCCCTTGACATACGTACAGAGCACCGGCCGCCCCTGCCGCGTCGGGACGGAATAGGGTTCGCCGCCGATCCGCGCCATCTCGTAAGCAATGCGCGCCAGAGACAGCGCGCCATCGACCTCTTCCAGCGGCGGCCCGGCGCCGTCCGGTGTCGTTGCCGCCACGGCGGGAAAATCCCGGGTCTCGACGCGCACCCACGCGGGCCCATCCACACGGCGCACATCGGGCACGATCTGGCCCGGCTGCAGGCCGCGATTGCCCAGCGGGCGTCCCGAATGCATCTGGAAGACTTCCAGCAGCCCGAAGTACAGTTCTTCGTGCAAGGCTTCGACCGTGCTCGCGACCTCGTCGTGATAGTTCAGGTCGCGCTCGATGCCGGGTATATCGACGCGGATATCCAGGCGCTGGAAATACGGTTCCTTATCGCCCCACTCGTGCGCCCGGACCGCGTCCATGATCTCGGCGAACACCTGGGAATACTCGGTGGGCCGCGCCTCATCGATTTCCACACCATCCGGCCTTCCCTCGACGCGGACCCAGCCCGTGGGCGACAGGGCTGCCACGCCGGCATGATCCGTCGCCACCCGGTTGGGCGCGAACACGCGCGCCGTTTCCGTACGGCCATCGGCATACCGCAAGACCACTTCGTAGTGCAGGTCCGCGTCGCCGGCCAGGAACTCCAGCGCCACGCCGTCCAGCAGCCCGGCCAGCGGGTACGCCTCCAGCGTGAAACGCCGCTGTACCGCCTCTTCGCGAACCGGATAGCGCACCGAGACGGACGCCAGCCCATCGGCATCGGCTTCTTCCAGGAAGAAATGCACCAGCGGCTTGTAGGCGCTGCGGAATACCGCCGTCACACCGGCGTCGGCCAGGCGCCGTTCCGCCGCGCGGCGCGCCGCCTCGTCCTCGAAGAGCCAGGCCTGCACATGCGCGCCCCGGTAATCATCCTGCTCGAATTCCCGTACCCACGCATCGAGGGTGCGGTCGAAACGCTTGTCCAGCAATACAGCCATGGCTTATACCTTTCCAGTGGGATCCAGACGATCGCGCAGCCAGTCGCCCAGCAAGTTCAGGCCCAGCACCGTCAGCATGATCGCCAATCCCGGGAACACGCTGACCCACCACGCGGTCTGCAAATAGGTACGCCCGTCGGCCAGCATGCCGCCCCAGCTGGGAATCGTCGGATCCACGCCCAGCCCCAGGAAGGTCAGGCTGCTCTCCAGGAGGATATTGGTGGCGACATTCAGTGCCATCAGGATGATCAAAGGGCCCAGCAGATTGGGCACGATGTGATGGCGGATCATGGCCAGGTCGCGCACGCCGAACGCGCGCGCGGCCTGCACGAACTCGCGCTCGCGCAGGGCAAGTACCTGCCCCCGCACCAGGCGCGCATACTGCACCCACTGCGAGATGACCATGAAGAAAATCACGTTGAACAAGCCGCCGCCAAGGATGGAAATAAACGTGATGGCTACCAGGATGAAGGGCAGCGCCAGCTGCACATCCGCGAAGCGCATCACGATCACGTCCCAGACGCCGCGGTAATAGCCCGCGATCAAGCCCATGACGGTGCCCAGCAGCGCGCCGAAGAACACCGAGACGAA
>NZ_JBMQQZ010000002.1:0-250522 GCF_057362025.1 Bordetella sp.
GCGCCGAAGCGCTGAGTCGGCGAAGTGGGCGGGGCCCGCGCTGGTCGGTTTGGAGCGCGGGTCTGTTTGCTGGGGCCGTCCAGCGGGGGTGGTGCGTGCCGGCGCCGGCCCGTTGAGGGCGGACGAGCGGAAGTCGAAGGCAGGCGTGCCGCGGACGCCCTCCGGAAGAAAACTTGCAGTGAACGGCCGCCGAACGAGACGAGCGATGTCGCAGTCCGGGGCGGCGGCCCCGGACCGCCCGATCGGGCCGGCGCCGGCACGCACCACCCCCGCCGGACGGCCCCAGCAAACAGACCCGCGCTCCAAACCGACCAGCGCGGGCCCCGCCAACTTCGCCGACTCAGCGCTTCGGCGCGTTGACGGATCGTCCTGAAGCCTCCTTCGGTGCCTTTCCGGTCGACTCGCGCACCACCAGCGTCGCGTCCACCTCATGATGCAAGGGGGGATTCTCCCCCGCCAACGTACGCACCAGGAACTCTCCCGCCCGCGTCCACACCTCGTCTGTCGGAAGATGCATCGTCGTCAGGCTGGGCCGCAAGTGCCGGCTCCACTCCAAATCGTCGAAACCCATCACGGAAAGATCGCGCGGCAACCGCAACCCCTGGCGTTCCGCCTCCAGCAACACCCCATAGGCCAGCACGTCATTGCCGCAAATCACCGCCGTCGGATGCGGCGCCCTCGCCAGCAGCGCGCGCGCCGCCTGGCGCGCATCGTCCAGCTTGTACGGCACCTCGATATACCACTCCGGACGCAGCGCCAGTCCGGCCGCCTCCAGTGCCCGCCGTATCCCCTGCACGCGCGCCGAAGCGCGATCGTTATGCCGCGCCAGCGCCGCCACAACCCCGATCTGCGTATGGCCCAGGCCGATCAGGTACTCGCAGGCGCGTCGCGCCGCATCTTCGTTGTCCGCGCCCACCGACGCATACGGTTTGCCGGGGTGGTACACCCCCACATTCACAAAGGAAATGCGCTGCATTTCCAGCAACCGCCGCAGCCCCGGCGTGTGGACATCGCCGCGCAGGATCAGGCCGTCGATCCCGCGGCTGATCATATTCTGCGCCTGCTGCTGCTCCACCTCCGGGTCGTAGCCGCTGGTCGCGAGCAGCAAAAGATAGTTCTGCGACGACAGGTAGCGCTGCAGAGCCTCGATGCCCCGCGCGAACATCGCGTTGTCCACCGTCGGAATAATCGCGCCTATCGTGCGCGTGCGGCGCGACGCCAGGGCGCGCGCCGCCGCGTCGGGGATATAGCCCAGTGCTTCGATGGCGGCATCGATGCGGGCGCGCAGCTCCGCACTGACGCTGGCCGGGTTGTTCAGCGCCCGCGAAATGGACGCGGTGGACACGCCCGCAAGCCTGGCCACCTCCCGTATCCCGACCGCTCGATCGATTTTCATGAAACAGTTTTCATAATGCGGCTTATTGGAAGAATGCCTTCGCGGCACTTTACCAGAAGGCGAACCGCGTGCGCATTCGTAAGCACCGGTAAAACGCGGCTAACAAGGGGAAAAGCGGTATTGACATGACGTCCGCAGCGCACCCATACTCATGAAAACGGTTACATACCAAGGCATCGGCGCAACGGCTCGCACCGTCTGCGCCATGACCTGACCGAGGAGACAGAGGCATGCACTTCCCTATTCGGGCGCTCGCCGCCGGCATTTCCTGCGCATTGGCGCTGACCGCATCGCCGTGGGCGGCAGCCCAGGCATACGACGTCCGCGCGCACCAGGGCGCACGCATCAACTTCCTGGCGAACAACAACCCGGTCGCCAACGCGCTCATCAAGCACAAGGCCGAATTCGAGAAGCTCACGGGTATCGAGCTCAAGGTGGACGCCTACCAGGAGCAGCAGATGCGCCAGCGCCTGGTCACCACCATGAATGCCCATAGCAGCGAGGTCGATGTCTTCATGTCGCTGCCCTCGCGCGAGGGGCTGCAATTCGCCCGCGCAGGCTGGTATGCCGACCTGACGCCCTATGTCAGGAACGCCGTGGCGCCGGACTACGACTTCCAGGATTTCAGCTCGGGCCTCATCAAGGATGCCACCGTGGACGGCAAACTCACGGGCATACCGCTGAACCTGGAAGGACCCGTCCTGTACTACCGCGCGGACATCTTCAAAAAATGCGGCGTCTCCCTGCCGGCGAACCTGAAGGACCTGCCCGCCGTCGCGAACCGCATCAAGCAATGCGAACCGGACATCACGCCCTTCGTCTCGCGCGGACAAAAACCGGCGTTGCCATTCACCTATAGCGTCTTCCTCCACAACATGGGCGGCGAATACATGCGCGACGGCAAATCGGCCCTGTGCTCGCCGGCCGGGCTGGCCGCGATGGGACTGTACGCGGGACTGCTGAAGGACTATGGGCCGCCCGGGGTCGTGAACTACAACTTCTACCAGATTTCCTCGCTGTACAAGGCGGGCCGCGCGGCCATGGCCTTCGAGTCGTCCAATGAACTCAGCACCATCCTGCAGGGAGGCGCGCGCGAATCCGATACCGGCGTCGCGGTCCTGCCCGCCGGCGCGGGCGGCTCGCATCCCACGATGATCGGCTGGACCATGTCCATCTCGGCCTACAGCAAGAACAAGGACGCCGCCTGGGCCTTTCTGCAGTGGGCCAGCAGCCCGGCGATGCAGAAGCGGCTGGCGCTGGAAGGCATCGCGCCGCCGCGCGTATCGGCCCTGCAGGATGCGCAATTCAAGGCCTGGGCGGGACAGAAGCCGGTACGCCAGCAATGGGTCGCGGCGTTGGATCAGATCAGCCGCACCGGCACCGCGGAGGTGGGTTACCCCATCGTCGCCAATCCGGCATCGCGGGAATTCGTGGGGCAGGCCGTGGACGATGTCCTGCTGGGCACCAAACCCGCGGACAAGGCCTGCGCCGATGCCGACACGGCATTGAACGCCCTGATCGCCAAGGAATAAGGATGTTCGACTTCGAACTCGGCCACCGCGTCCTGATCGTGGGCGGCGCCGGTGACATCGGCTCGGCCATGGCGCGTGCATTCCTGGACCGGGGCTGCGAGGTCATCGCGACGGGGGTGGACCAGTCGGCCGTGGATGCCTGCGCCCTGCCGCCGCGCGCGGGCCTGACGCTGGCGACGCTGGACGTCACGGACGACGACGCCGTCGCGCGCTTCGCCGCGAACCTGGACCGCCTGGACACGCTGGTCAACTGCGCGGGGATCCTCGCGCGCGGCAAGGAATTCGAGATCGAAACCTTCCAGCGCGTGATAGACGTCAACCTGACCGGCACATACCGCCTGTGCGCCGCCTGCAAGCCGCTGCTTGCGGCCAGCAGGCGCGGCCCCGGCATCATCAACACCGCATCGATGAATGCCTATGCGGCACTCCCTTTGATCCCGGCCTACTGCGCCAGCAAGGGCGCGGTGGTCATGCTGACGAAATCCCTGGCGCTGGCCTGGGCGGGCGACGGCGTGCGCGTGAACGCCGTCGCCCCGGGCTATGTGGAAACCGCCCTGAACGCGGAGGGCCGGCGCGATCCCGCCCACTACACCCGCATACGGGACCGCATTCCGCAAGGCCGCTGGGCGCAGCCGGACGACATCGCCGGCGGTGCGCTTTTCCTGGCATCGCGCGCGGCGCGCTACATCACGGGCACCGTGCTGCCCATCGACGGCGGCTTCCTGGCGGGATAGGAATATGACGCGCACCATTGGAACCAAGGGCAAGCTCGCGGCGCTGTCCGCGCCCGCACTGGGCTTCACCCTGCTGCTGATCGCCTTCCCCTTCGGCTATACGCTGTGGCTCAGCCTGAATCAATTCAGCACCGGCGGGGGCATGCACTTCATCGGCGGCCACAACTACGTCCAAATGGTGCGCGACGCGGAATTCTGGCACGGCCTGAAGATCACACTCGGCCTGTACCTGTTGTCGCTGGTGCTGCAATTGGTGCTGGGCACCTATATGGCCATGTTGCTGCATGGCAGCCGCCGGCTGTCCGGCATCATGCGCACGCTGCTGATCTCGCCATTCGTTCTGCCGCCGGTGGTGGTGGGCATGATGTTCGTGGTGGTGCTGGACCCCGCCATCGGCGTGGCCAACTGGATGCTGCAGCAGGCGGGCTTGCCGCCTTCGGAATGGCTGGCGTCGCCGACCTGGGTGATCCCGACCGTCGCGCTGATCGACACCTGGCAATGGACGCCCTACGTGGCCCTCATCGTGCTGGGCGGCCTGCAGGCGCTGCCGCCCAAGGTCTACGAGGCCGCGCAGATCGACGGGGCATCGCGCGCGCGCATCTTCTTCCGCATCACGTTGCCGCTGCTGATGCCCACGCTGGTGACCGCCGCCATCCTGCGCAGCGTCGACCTGCTGCGGTTCTTCGACATCATCTACATCACGACCCAGGGCGGCCCCGGCAATGCCTCCAACACACTGAACATCTACGGCTTCCGCAAAGGCTTCGAATTCTTCGAGATGGGGTATGCCAGCGCGCTGATGGTCACCCTGTCGACCATCGTCCTGATGGCCGTCATCGTCCTGGTACGCGCGCGCCAGCGCACCGCCTGGTAGGAGCCCCCATGCACGACCGACTGCTGCATCGTTTGAACGCCGTGCAATTGGCCGTGGTGGCCATCGTCATCCTGGCCCCGGTGGCGTGGATGGTTGCCGCCTCGTTCAAGGGGCCGGCGGACGTCATCGCCTATCCGCCCGCCTTGCGCTTCGTGCCCACGCTGGACAACTATCGCCAGCTTTTCCAGACCACGCCGTTCGCCCAATACACCTGGAACAGCGTGGTCGTCACCGTCGGATCGACCCTGATCGGCATCGTCCTGGGCGTGCCGGCGGCCTTCGCCGCGTCGTGGACCCGCATCACCTGGCCGGCGACGATTACGCTGATGGCCCGGATGGCGCCGGGGACGCTGTTTCTGCTGCCCTGGTATGTGATGTTCCGCCATTTCGGCCTGATCGGTTCGTACACCGCGCTGATTCTCACCCATGCCGTCATCACGATGCCGATCGTGATCTGGGTGCTGCTGCCCTTCTTCGACGCCATTCCACGCAGCGTGCTGGAAAGCGCGCAGGTCGACGGCTGCGGCGTACTGCGCACGCTGTGGCGCATCGCCTTGCCGCTCGTCATGCCCGGCCTGACCGTCGCCGCCATCCTGGCATTCGTCTTCTCCTGGAATTACTTCCTGTTCGCGCTCGTGCTGTCTGACGGCGACACCAAGACGCTGATCGCCGCCTCGTTCAACTTCATCGGCGAAGGCTCGACCAATTGGGGCGGCCTGATGGCCGCGGCCACCCTGATCGCCTTGCCGCCCCTGCTGCTGGCCTTCGCCGTGCAGCGCCGCCTGGTCGGCGGGCTGGCGCTGGGCGCGGTGAAGGGCTAGGACACATCGGCAAACGGCGTGAAGCCGTGCCGCATTCGCATCGGAAAGGAGTCTTGCATGAAAGCAGCCGTATTCCATGGGGACCGCCGGGTCACCATCGAGGATGTCGAAAGGCCCGAGCCGGCCCCCGGCGAAGTCCTGCTGAAGGTCCGCCGCACGGCCCTGTGCGGCTCCGATACCAAGCTGTGGATCAAGGGCGCTGCATATACGCCAGGCCACGAGATCTTCGGCGTGGTCGAACAGCCCGGCCATCCCATGCACGGCCGCCGCTGCCTGGTCTATATCCCCGTGCATTGCGGCCACTGCGAGAGCTGCCTGCGCGGCGACACGCAGATGTGCCTGAACGAATCGGTACTGGTCGGCTGGAACCGGCCTGGCGGCTACGCGGAATACCTGGCCGTCCCGCAGCGTTGCCTGCTGCCCGTGCCGGACGATATCGAAGACGACCTGGCGCCGCTGCTGCTGGACACGATAGGCACGGCCGCGCACGGCATCCGTTTCGTCCAGCCGCTGGTGCCCCCCGGCGACACCGGACGGGTGCTCGTCACCGGCGCCGGTCCGGTGGGCATGGGCGCGCTGGTCGCGCTGCAGAACATGGGCTATGACGACATCTATGTGTCCGACCCCAAGGAAGAACGCCTGCGGCTGGCGGAATCCTTCGGCGCCCGCCGCCGGCCCATGGACGATGACACCATGCGCTTCAAGCTGATCGTCGAATGCAGCGGCGCGCACGCGGCCCGCAGCCGCGGCATGGAAATCGTCCTGCCGCGCGGGGTCCTGATCCTGATAGGCGAAAACGACCATCCCTGGCCGGTGCAGGAAAACAAGGCCATCCGGCGCAAGGACTTCTACATGGTCCGCACCTTCTACTTCCCGGTATCCGACTTTCCCCTGAACGTCGAGCTGCTGCGCAAGGAAAAGGCGCGCTACCGGCGTCTGGTGGACGCGCAGTTCGGCCTGGATCGCCTGCCCGACATGTTCGGCCGCTTCGTTGCCGGCGAACTGGTCAAACCCCTGCTCTCCTTCGCGTGAGGCGTCATGGCATCGATACGCTTGAGCGGACTCGTCAAGAAGTATGGCGGCAATACCGTGATACCGGCACTGGACCTGGAGGTGCGCGATCGCGAGTTCATGGTCTTCGTCGGCCCGTCGGGCTGCGGCAAGTCGACCCTGCTGCGCATCATCGCCGGCCTGGAAAACATCGACGCCGGCCAGGTCCACATCGGCGAGCGTTGCGTCAACGATGTGCCTCCGGCGCAGCGGGACATCAGCATGGTGTTCCAGGACTACGCGCTCTACCCCCATATGACGGTGCGGCAGAACATGGCCTTCAGCCTGGAAATGCGCGGCCTGGCCCGCGACGAGATCGCGCGCCGCGTGCAGCGCGCGGCAGCGACGCTGCGCATCCAGGATTACCTGGACCGCAAGCCCCGCGATCTTTCGGGCGGCCAGCGCCAGCGGGTGGCGATGGGCCGCGCCATGGTGCGCGACCCCAAGGTCTTCCTGTTCGACGAACCGCTGTCCAATCTGGACGCCAAGCTGCGCGGGGAAGTCCGCACCGAGATCAAGGCGTTGGCGCAGACGCTGCGGACCACCATGGTCTTCGTCACGCACGACCAGGTAGAGGCCATGACCATGGCCGACCGCATCGTCGTCCTGAAAGCTGGCGTCATCCAGCAGATCGGCACGCCTGAAGAGGTCTACGCCCATCCCGTGAACCAGTTCGTCGCCGGCTTCATCGGTTCTCCCGCCATGAATTTTTTCGACGTGACCGTGGACAACGAAGGGATCGTGCTGGGCGACGGCGCCCGCATCGCGCTGCCTGCTCCCACCCTTGCAACGCTGCGCGCGGCGCAGGTCCGCCGGGCCACCATGGGGTTGCGGCCCGAGCATCTGCAGGTCGTCCCCGAAGGCACGGCCAGCCTGCGCGTGGAGGTTTGCGTGGTCGAACCCCTGGGCGCCGATACGCTGGTGCATTTCGACGGCTGCGACGGCCGGCACGTCATCCGCGTGGATCCCCAGCTTCGCGTGCGCCCGGGCGATACGCTGCATCTCGGCTTCCGGCCGGATTGCGCGCACTTTTTCCACGGCCCCGAGGGACGCAACGCGCGCACGGCGGAGTCCGCGCAATGACCGCCTTCGCCATGCCCGGCGATCCGGCCAATATTCGTCCGCCCGCGCTGGCCTGCCTGGGCTTGTCGGCCTTCGACCTGACCTGGGTGGTAGAGCGCCTGGTGCCGGGAGGCAAGGCGCGCGCGGCGGAACATCACGAAGGCGGCGGCGGCATGGCCGCCAACGCCGCCGTGGCGGCGGCACGGCTGGGCGCGCGCGTGCGCTTCCTGGGCCGGGCCGGCGACGATATGGCGGGCCGCGCGATGCAGCGCGAACTGGCGTCGCAGGGCATCGACGTCAGCGGGTTTCGCCTCTTCGACGGCGCGCGTTCGTCGGTCTCCGGCATCGTCGTCGAGGCCTCCGGCGAACGCACCATCGTCAACTTCCGCGGCGAGAACCTGCCCGAGGACGCTTCCTGGCTGCCGCTGGACGAGGTCGCCGGCATGGATGCCGTGCTGGCCGATCCGCGCTGGCCGGACGGCGCAGCCGCGCTGTTCGAGCGGGCGCGCGTCCACGGCGTACCCAGCGTACTGGACGGCGACATCGCGGAGGCCGCCGTCTTCGACCGCCTGCTGCCGCTGACCGATTACGCGGTGTTCTCCGAACCCGGGCTGGCGGGATACGCGCGGGCTGGCGACGATCTTGGCGCCCGCCTGGCATACGCCCGCGCGCGCGGCTGCCGCGTCGCCGCCGTCACCCTGGGCGAGCGAGGACTCGCCTGGGATGCCGGCGAAGGCCCACGCCACCTGCCGGCTTTCCCGGTGCAAGCCGTGGATACCACCGGCGCGGGCGATGTCTTCCACGGCGCTCTCGCTTATGCGCTGGGCCTGCGCTGGCCGGCGGAAGACGCATTCCGCTTCTCCGCGGCCGTCGCCGCATGCAAATGCCTGTACCGCGGCGGCAGGTCGGGAGCCCCCGACCTGGCCACCGCCTGGGCCTTCCTACATCGATCCAAGGAGTAAACATGCCTGCCGAACTGCACCTGGGCAAAACCTGGGGCCTGCGCCGCATGGCGACGCCTGACGGCCACTTCGCCATGGTGGCGCTGGACCAGCGCCCGCCCATCATCAACCTGGTGGCAGCCCGGCGCGGCATCGCGCCGCAGGAGGTCGCCTATACCGACGTCATCGATATCAAGCGGCTGCTGGTGAGTACGCTGGGCAGCCATGCCAGCGCCATGCTGTTCGATCCGAACTACGCCTTTCCCGCAGCCCTGCCCTGCCTGCCGGCACACACCGGCCTGGTTGTGACGCTGGAGGACCATCGTTTCCAGGACACGCCCGGCGGGCGCCTATCGCATTCGATCCGCGACTGGAGCGTGGAAAAAATCAAGCGCGTCGGCGGCGATGGCGTCAAGGTGCTGGCCTGGTACCGCCCCGATGCCGCGCCCGAGGTGCGGTCGCACCAGCAGCGGTACGTCGAGGAAATCGGCCGGGAATGCCGCAAATGGGACATCCCCCTGGTGCTGGAACTGCTGGTCTACCCCTTTGCGCGCAGCGCGGGGCACACCACCGACTACGTGGAAGCCGCCGAAAAGCTGCCCGAGCTGGTCATCGAAAGCGTGCGTGAGTTCGCCGACCCCCGCTATGGCGTGGACCTGTTCAAGCTGGAAAGCCCGCTTCCCGGCGCCGGCCTGCCGGCGCGCGACGGCGGCGCGGGCCATCTGGCCGCGCAGGCGTGGTTCGACCGCATGGGCGACATCTGCGCGCAGGCCGCCATCCCCTGGGTCATGCTGTCGGCGGGCGTGACGGGCGCCCAATTCGTGCGCGTCATGGAATACGCCTATGCCGCCGGCGCGAATGGGTTCCTGGCCGGACGCGCCATCTGGGGCGAGGCCCTGCAAAGCTTCCCGGACCTGGCGCGCTGCGATGCCGGGCTGCGGGAACAGGGGCAGGCGACCTTGCGCGAACTGGGCGCGCTGACCGTCCGCAGCGGTCGTCCCTGGACGCCCGACTACGCGTCGCTTACCGGTATCTCGGCCGAAGGGGAATTCTGCGCCGCCTATGCCTGAAGACCGTCTTGCGCGGCGGGTTCGGCGCCGAACAGCTCCACCTGCCGCAGGAAGTCCTCTCCATCCGGGAAGTTGCTCATCCCCACCCCCACCAGCCGATAGCGTGTGCCGGCCGGCAGATCGACCCGGCCGCGCAACCGCCGCGCCACTTCGGCCAGCGCCGCCGCCGAACCGGGCGCGGAGGCCAGCGTATGGCTGCGCGTCAACAAGCGGAAGCGGTCGGTCTTCAGCTTCAGCGTAATGGTGCGGCCAATGCCGCGTTTGCGCGAGGCCTGCTCCCATACCCGCTCGGCCAGCCGGCCGATGGCGTCGCCCAGCTCGTCCAGCCGCAGATCCGTCTCGAAGGTGGTCTCGGCGCTGACCTGCTGCGCCACCTGGTCCGCCTCCACGGCACGATCGTCGATGCCGTGCGCCAATTCGTGCAGGCGTCTTCCATAGCGCCCGAAGTGGTGCTCCAGCTCGTCCACCGAGCGCAGCTCCAGGTCGCCCACCGTCAGGATGCCCAGTTCCTCCAGCCTGGCCTGCGTCACTTTGCCCACGCCGGGCACCTTGCGTACCGGCAAGGGACGCAGGAAGGCCATGACGTCGCGCGGCCGCACCACGAAAATGCCGTCCGGCTTGTTCCAGTCCGACGCGATCTTGGCCAAAAATTTATTGGGCGCCACGCCAGCCGAGGCCGTCAGGCCGGTCTCTTCTCGAATCTGCCGCCGGATGGTCTGCGCGACCTCGGTCGCCGACGGCAGCGCCGTCTTGTTGGACGTGACATCCAGGTAGGCTTCGTCCAGCGACAGCGGCTCGACGACGTCCGTGTGGCGGACGAAGATCTGGCGCACCTGCCGCGACACTTCGCGATACCGCGTAAAATCCGGCGCGACGTAGATGGCCTGCGGGCAAAGACGCAGGGCCCGCGCCACCGACATCGCCGAATGCACACCGTACCGGCGCGCCTCGTACGATGCCGCGCACACCACCGAGCGCGGCCCCTTCCAGGCGACCACGACAGGCAGGCCCCGCAGCGCGGGATCGTCGCGCTGCTCGACCGACGCATAGAACGCGTCCATGTCGATGTGTACGATTTTGCGCATGGTGATGGTCAACGCGGCATCCGCCGCCCGTCATATCCTGAAAAGCCCCTGGCGCCCGCTCCACCCCGATCGCACATGGACACGATGCACCACGATACCCCGCCGGCCGCAACCGATTACTTCGGCGCCCATATCCCGCTGATGGACTACCTGGGCCTGGTCCCGGACCACATCGAACCCGGCCTGGCGCGGACCCGCCTGCCCTGGCGGGTGCAGCTTACCAATAGCCGCGGCGACGTGCACGGCGGCACGCTGATGAGCGTCCTGGACTTCACCCTGAGCGCCTCCGCCCGCGCCGACATGGACGCCGGCGTCAGCATGGCCACCATAGACATGACCACCAGCTTCTTCGCGCCCGCCAACGGCGACCTGGTCATCGAGGCGCGTTGCCTGAAGCGCGGCCGCTCCATCGCTTTCTGCGAAGGCGAGATCCGCAACGCCCATGGCGACGTGGTCTGCAAGGCGTCCGGCACATTCCGCATCGTGCGGCCCAAACCCGCCGCCGCGGTGCAATAGCCCGGCGCCTAGCGCGAGGGCTTGGACTTGGGTACCGAATCGCTGGGCATATAGGACGTGCAGGCCGGAATCTGGAACTGGATGGCATCGCGCATCGCGATGACGGCATCCATGTTCCAGATCCCTTCGCCCCACATCTCGATGTGCACATCGGTATTCCGGTCGTCGATGGCCGACAGGTTGACCAGGGCGATGTCGTTGGAGGTAAAGGGCGCCAGCACTTTCACCTGCGCCTTGCGGGACGCGGCATCCAGGTTGCCGACCACGCGGTAGGCGGACTTGCCGGTCAGGCATTGCTCCGCCTGGGCCCGGGCGACGTTGTAAGCCGATTGATAGTTGACCGCGATTTTGTAATCGCCGGACGGCGATACGCGGCCAGGCGCGATACCGAACGTGCATCCGGCCAGGCCGAGGGCCAACATGGCGGCCGCGGCGAATATCCTGAACATAGATCCTCCGATCAAGGAGGCGCAATTATCCCCCAATCCCGCGCCGGCTGGCGATCCCGCGTCCCGGTTCGACACTGGCGACAGCGCGTGGCATTATCGAATGGACCTCGCGCCCACCGCGCGACCGCATCAAACGGCGACTCAAAAGGAGACCGCATTGTTCAAATTCATGACGCGCACCATGCTCGCGGCAGCCCTGATCGGGGCATCCCCGGGGGCGCCGGCCGCCACCCCGCGCCAGTATCCGCTGAAAGACTTCTTCCGCAATCCCGACCGCGGCTTCTTCCGCCTTTCGGACGACGGCAACATGCTGGCCTTCATGCGGCCGGTCAGCGTGGACGGCCAGCCGCCGCGCATGAACATCTTCGTCCAGCCCCTCCAGGGCGCGACGCCGGTAGGAGAGCCACGCAAGCTCACCAGCGAAACCGCGCGCGACATCAGCAATTATGTCTGGAAGGGCTCGGACACCATCCTGTACGCCAAGGACTTCGGCGGCGATGAAAACTTCCATGTCCTGGCGGTCAACGTGCACAGCGGCAAGGTCGTCGACCTGACGCCCTACCCGCAGGTGCGCGCCGCCATCGAGGACGACCTGGAAGACGATCCGGAGCACATCCTGATCGGCCACAACCAGCGCGACCCGCAGGTATTCGACGTCTATCGCGTCAACGTGCACACGGGCGAATCCCTGCAGGTGGCGCAGAACCCCGGCAACGTCGTGGGCTGGCAGACGGACCACGCCGGCAAGGTGCGCGCGGCCATCACCAGCGACGGCCTGAACACCACCCTGCTGTACCGCGACGACGAGGATCAGCCGTTCCGGCCGCTGATCACCACCGACTACCGCACCCACGTCAGCCCGGTCCTGTTCACGTTCGACGACAAGCAGCTGTACGCGCTGAGCAACCGCGGGCGGGACACGCTCGCGCTGGTCCGCATCGATCCGGCGCGGCCCGACGCCGAAGAAATGCTATTCGACCCGCGCAAGGCGGACCTGGGCGGCGTCGGTTATTCGCGCCGCCGCAAGGTGCTGACCGTCGCCACCTACGAAACCGACAAGCCGCAGCGCAAGTTCTTCGACATGCAGGTCGAAGCGATCTACGGCAAGCTGGCGGATCGCCTGCAAGGCTACGAGTTCGCGCTGCAGGGCGAAACCCGCAATGAAGACAAGTTCGTCGTCGCGGCGTACAACGACCGCACGCCGGGTGCGCGCTACCTCTACGACCTGAAAAGCGACGCCCTGGTCAAGCTGGCCGACATCAACCCGGCCCTGCCGGAAGCGGACATGGCGCCGGTCCAGCCGATCAGCTTCCAGAGCCGCGACGGCCTGACGCTGCATGGCTATCTGACGCTGCCGCTGGGACGCGCGGCGCGCAACCTGCCCGTCATCGTGAACCCGCACGGCGGCCCGTGGGCACGCGACAGCTGGGGCTATAACGCAGAGGCGCAGTTCCTGGCGAACCGGGGCTTCGGCGTGCTGCAGATCAATTTCCGCGGGTCGACCGGGTACGGGCGCAAATTCTGGGAAGCCAGCTTCGGCCAATGGGGGCTGGCGATGCAGGACGACATCACCGACGGCGTGCAATGGCTGATCTCGCAAGGCATCGCGGATCCCAAACGCATCGGCATCTACGGCGGCAGCTACGGCGGCTACGCGACCCTGGCGGGCATCACCTTCACGCCCGACCTTTACGCGGCGGCGGTCGATTACGTCGGCGTGTCGAACCTGTTCACGTTCATGAACACGATTCCGCCCTACTGGAAGCCCTTCCTGGAAAAAATGTACGACATGGTCGGCCATCCCGAGAAAGACAAGGACAGGCTGGCCGCGACGTCTCCGGCCTTGCATGTGGACCGCATCAAGACGCCGCTGCTTATCGCGCAGGGCGCCAAGGATCCCCGCGTGAACAAGGCGGAAAGCGATCAGGTGGTGCAGGCCCTGCGGGCGCGCGGCGTCGAAGTCGAATACATGGTGAAAGACAACGAAGGGCACGGCTTCCATAACGACGAGAACAAATTCGAGTTCTACGAGGCCATGGAGAAGTTCTTCGTACAGCACCTGAAGCCCTAGGTGCCGCTGCGCGGGTCCCGCGCTTCGCTTTTACCTTGCCGCGGGCCGCTCGCGCGGCCTCACCGCTTCGCGGCCCGCGTGCCCTCCATATTGGGCAGAAAGACCGCCATCATGCCCAGGAACGGCAGGAAGGAACACAGCTTGTAGACGAAGCCGATACTGGTGACATCGGCGATATGCCCCAGCACGGCGGCGCCCACGCCGCCCATGCCGAACGCGAAGCCGAAGAACAGCCCGGCGATGGTCCCCACCTTGCCCGGCACGAGCTCCTGCGCATACACCACGATGGCCGCGAAAGCCGACGCCAGCACCAGGCCGATGATGGCGACCAGCACGCCGGTCCAGAGCAGGTTGGCATACGGCAGGACCAGCGTGAACGGGGTTACCCCCAGGATGGACGTCCAGATCACCGCCTTGCGCCCGATGCGGTCGCCGACCGGGCCGCCCACGACGGTGCCCACCGCCACCGCCGCCAGGAAGATGAACAGATACAGCTGCGCGCTGCGCACCGGCAGGTCGAATTTATCCATCAGGTAGAAGGTGAAGTAGCTGTTCAGACTGGCCAGGTAGAAGTACTTGGAAAATATCAACACGGCCAGCACGCCCAGCGTCGCGCTCACGCGGGCCCGGCTCAGGGTCGGCCGGTCCGCGGCGGCGCGGGCCTTCGGCTTCAGGCGCCAGCGATTGCCCGCGTACCAGCGCCCCACGCCGATCAGCACCAGCATGCCGAACAGCGCCGCCAGCGAAAACCACGCCACGCTGCCCTGCCCGTGGGGAATAATGACCAGCGCCGCCAGCAGCGGGCCCATGGCCGAACCGACATTGCCGCCCACCTGGAACAGCGACTGCGCCAGGCCATGCCGCCCGCCGGAAGCCATGCGCGCCACGCGCGAGGACTCGGGGTGGAATACCGAGGAACCCGTGCCCACCAGGATCGCCGCGAGCAGGATGAAGGGATACGACGGCGCCACCGACAGCAGCAGCAGGCCCACCAGCGTGAAGCCCATGCCCACGGGCAAGGAATACGGCAGCGGCCGCTTATCCGTATACAGGCCCACGCAGGGCTGCAGCAGCGAGGCGGCGATCTGGTAGGTAAGCGTAATGAAGCCGATCTGGCTGAAACTGAGCGAGAACGAATCCTTCAGCATCGGATAGATGGCGAGCAGGATCGATTGGATCATGTCGTTCATCAAATGCGCCACGCTGATGGCGCCGAGCACCTTGAAGGCGGTGGAATCGGATGCGGCGGCAGGCGCGGCCGCCGAAGCGGCGGCAGGCACGGCAGTGGACAAGGGAGCGTTCATGGCCAGGACGAGAAGGAAAATGAAGAAAACGGAATAAACTTGCACAAGTGTAATTAGTCATGCATACGCCGGAGTGACAACCTTCGTCGAATAAGTGACACTGCACTGTCATTGCGGATTGCCTCCATGCCTGCTCATCCCTCCTCCGCCTTTCCCGGACGCAGCATCGATGTCGATGACTATCAGGGCGTGCCCCGCGCCATCACCGCCATGGCCAAGGAATTCACGCCCGGCACCACCACCGGGCCTCACAGCCACCCGCGCGGGCAACTGCTGTACGCGGTGGACGGCGTGATGCGCGTGACCACGGCGCAGGGCATGTGGGCGCTGCCGCCGCAGCGCGCGTTCTGGGTGCCGGCGGGCATCGAACATCAGGTGGAGATGGTCGGCCCGGTCGCCATGCGCACGCTATACGTCTCGGCCGATGCCGCCGGCCACCTGTGGCCGGATTGCTGCGTCATCGAAGTCAGCGGACTGCTGCGCGAATTGATCCTGGCGCTGATGGCGCTGCCCATCGAATACCCCTTGTCCGGCCGCGCTGGACAGATTGCCGACCTGACGCTGGCCGAGCTGGCCCAGGCCAAGGTGCTGCCCATCCATATCCCCTGGCCCACCGATCGACGGCTGCAGGCAGTCTGCCGCGCCATCCTGGCGCAACCGGGCCTGGAGCGGACGGTGGATGAGTGGGGCGAGGAAGTCGGCGCCAGCGGCCGCACGCTGATCCGCCTGTTCCGCTCCGAGCTGGGCCTGAACTTCCGGCAATGGGTGCAGCAGGTCCGCCTGGCCGACGCCGTCGGCCGCCTGTCGCTGGGCCAGCCGGTGGCGCGCATCGCCGCCGAACTCGGCTACCGCAGCCCGAGCGCCTTCGCCGCCATGTTCCGGCGCGCGATGGGTACCGCGCCCAACGTCTATCTGGACCGGCCTTTTTCAGGTTGACGTCAGCGCGGGCCGGCCCTCGCCCGCTCCCCGTCCCCCATTGAAGGGTACGACCCGCCAGCCTGCGATAATGCATGTCTGTTGAAACCTTCATCCCAGAGTCCGGGTCTATGCAGCTCTGCCCCAGATTCGCCCGCGAATGACCAATCACCCGCAACCCAAGCAAGCCCAGCCCCGCGACAATTCCGGCTTCAGCCTGTCCCGGCTCGCCATCAAGGCCGCCATCGTCGTGGGCGGCCTCGGAGCCTGCGGCGTGATCGCCCTGTGCCTGGCGATCGCGCTGGCCTGGCCCAGCCTGCCGGACCTGCACGCGATGACGGACTACCGGCCGCGCATCCCCCTGCGCGTCTACACGTCGGACAACGTGCTGATCGGCGAATTCGGCGAAGAGCACCGCAACGTGCTGCGCTTCGATGAAATCCCCGACATCATGAAGCACGCGGTGCTGGCGGCGGAGGACGACCGCTTCTACCAGCACGGCGGCGTCGACTGGACCGGGGTCCTGCGGGCAATGCTGACCAACGCGCTGAGCCTGTCGAAATCGCAGGGTGCCAGTACGATCACCATGCAGGTGGCGCGCAACTTCTACCTGTCTTCCGAGAAGACCTACACCCGCAAGCTGTACGAACTGCTGCTGACCTTCAAGATCGAATCCGCGCTGACCAAGGACCAGATCCTGGAGCTCTACATGAACCAGATCTATCTGGGTCATCGGGCCTATGGCTTCGCGGCCGCCGCCCGCACCTATTTCGGCAAGCCGCTGGCCGACGTCACGCCGGCCGAAGCCGCCATCCTGGCCGGCATACCGAAAGCGCCGTCCCGCTACAACCCCATCACCAACCTGCCGCGCGCGCAAATCCGCCAGCATTACGTGCTGGGACGCATGCGCGCGCTGAACTACCTGGACGAAGCCCAATATCAGGCGGCCATGGCGCAACCGCTGACCATACGCGGGATGTCCGACACGGGCGGCAACGCATTCCGCGTGCATGGCGAATACCCCGCCGAACTGACGCGCCAGCTGATGTACGGGATATTCGGCGACCAGACCTACTCGCGCGGCCTGAACGTCTACACGACCATCAATTCCAAGGACCAGGAAGCGGCCTACCAGGCAGTGCGCGCCGGCATCCTGGATTACACGCGGCGCGCCCGCTATCCCGGCCCCGAAGACCAGATCGACCTGCCCGACGATATCGAAAAGGATCCGCAGGCACTGGACGACCTGATCGACGGCCTGCAGGACAAATACCCCGACAGCGGCGATCTGTACATGGGCGTCGTGCTGTCCGCCAGCCCGACATCCATCACGGTGGCGCGCGGCTCGCACGAGATCATTACCGTCGACGACAAGAAAGCGCTGTCCATCGTCGCGCGCGCCCTTAACCCCAAGGCCAAGGGCGACGAACGCCTGCGGCGCGGTTCGGTGGTCTACCTGCACAAGAATGGCGACACCTGGGAAGTCCTGAACATGCCGACGCTGCAGGGCGCGCTGGTGTCGGAAGCCCCGGAGGACGGCGCCATCCGCGCCATGATCGGCGGTTTCGACTTCTATCGCGGCAGTTTCAATCGCGCGGTACAGGCATGGCGCCAACCCGGCTCCAACATCAAGCCCTTCATCTATTCCGCGGCCCTGGAACGCGGCTTGACGCCCGCCACCCAGATCTCGGACATGCCGTTCTCGCTGACCGCGGAACAGACCGGTTCCAAGGCATGGGCGCCGAAAAACGACGGCAACGCCTACGAACCGATGATCACCTTGCGGCAGGCGCTGTACAAGTCCAAGAACATGGTGTCCATCCGCATCCTGCAGGCCATCACGCCGGCTTACGGACAGGAATTCCTTACACGGTTCGGCTTCGAGAAAAGCCGCTGGCCGGCGGTGCTGCCCATTGCGCTGGGCGCGGGCTCGGCCACGCCGCTGCAAGTGGTCAATGCCTATTCGGTATGGGCGAATGGCGGCTATCGCGTCGTGCCTTTCCTGATCGATAAGGTCACCGACAGCAGCGGCAAGGTGCTGATGCAGGCGCAGCCCCAGCATGCCGGCGACGAAGCCGAACGCGTGGTCGACCCGCGCGTGGCCTGGATCATGGACGACCTGCTGCGCGGCGTGGCGACCTACGGCACGGCCGCGCGCGCGCATCAGGTGCTCAAGCGCGATGACATCGCGGGCAAGACCGGCACCACCAACGACTCGGTGGACGTCTGGTTTTCCGGCTATACGCCCGCCCTCGCCACGACCGTATGGATGGGCTTCGACCAACCCAAGTCCCTGGGCTCCAACGAGTTCGGCGCCGGCCTTACCCTGTCCGCCTGGCTGCAGTACATGCAGACGGCCCTCAAAGGCGTTCCCGTGGCGCCCCGGCGCCCGATGCCACCCAATATCCTGACGGCCAACGGCGAATACTACCTGTCGGAATTCCCGCCGGGGCAGGCGGTCGCGTCGCTGGACCTGCCGACGGACGATCCCCTGGGCGACTTCCTGAACCGCGGCAGCACGGGCGGCGTTCCCATGATGAACAACCCGTCGCAGCCCGACGGCCAGCCTTCGGGCACCCCGCAATCCGGCCCGCCGCCGTCCAATTCGGCCTTCCCGCCGATTCCGGTCCCGCAGGTGGATAGCGGGCGCGCGCCGCGGCCGGCCCCCGCCCTCGGCACGGCTCCTTCCGGCTCGCCCGCCACGATTCCGCCCATCCCCGTGCCACGCGCCGACATCCCGCAGCCCGCCACCGCGATGGTCGTACATCCTTAGCGGAGAGGTGCCGCCCCGGGCGGATGCGGCGATGCGCGCGGACCGTGTGTCCGGCCGCTTTCGGCTATGCGGCTGGCGCCCCCTCGATGGGCGGGCGCGGCGTCGTATGAAGGCTGGCCAGGTCCAGCAGGGTGAAATACCCGTCGTTCGTCCAGCCGCCCGTATCGATGTGGTAGACGTTGCCCAGTATCGTGGGAGACCGCAGCGGCGTATGCCCGACCACGACCGCGCGCACGCCGCGCACGCCCGACGCATCGCCGCGTGACAGCCTTTCGCGCGACCACTGGCAGATGCCGCGTGCCCGCTTGAAGCGATCCTGCAGGTAGCGCGGCAGTTTGTCCCAGTCGCTTACCGGGCAATCCGCGTGCACGATGCCGACCACGCCGCCCGCCGTTTCCACCTCCATCACCAGAGGCATGCGCGCATAGGCCTCCGAGTGGGTGCGCTGGTCTTCCGGCGACATCTCCAGGAACCATCCGCCGCCGTTGATACGCCAGTTTTCCGGGTCCACCAGCCCGGTGCGCACATAGCGCACCGCGTAGTCCTCGTGGTTGCCCTGGACGGCATGAAACCACGGCTGCGCCAGCCAGCGCGGCGCTTCGTGGCATTCCGGCCCGCGGTCGGTCAGGTCGCCCACGGAGAACAGGCGATCGCGCTCCGGATCGAAACCCACCGTGTCCAACGCCGAACGCAGGCGCGAAAAATGGCCATGAATGTCCCCGACGGCCCAATCCCGGCCGACGGTATTCCTGGCGTAATGTTCGACGTCGATAGGCATGACCATATTCCGTACCGCGAAATGCCGTGGTTCGCGCATCCCAACACAATAATCCCGCGCGCGCGCCCATCCCGACACGGCCATCTTACCGGCGGGGCGTGTAAAGTGGTCGCTTCACGCGCATTTCCCCCCACAGGAGACCCGCTATGAAGCCACGCGTCGCAATCGTCGCGCCCGGCGCCATGGGCAGCGCCATCGGCCACCGGCTGGACAGCCACGGATTCCAGGTGCTGACATCCTTGACCGGCCGCAGCGAGGCCAGCGTGCGACGGGCGCGCCAATGCGGCATGCACCATCGCACCGATGTGGAATTGGCGCATGCCGACATTTTCCTGTCCATCGTCCCGCCGGCCGAGGCCATCGGTCTGGCCCGCCGCTTCGCGCCGCTGTTCAAGGAACATGGACGGGCGCCCGTCTACGTCGATTGCAACGCGGTCAACCCGCGTACCGCCGAACAGATCGCACGCATCGTATTGAATAGCGGCGCGGCATTCGTGGATGGCGGCATTATCGGCGGACCGCCGCGTCCAGCCACCCCCGGTCCCGCCGTGTATTGTTCGGGCCCGGCCGCGCCTGCCGTGACGGCCCTGCGCGAAGGCGGCCTTCGCATCCGCGTGCTGTCCGACGAACTGGGCGCCGCCTCGGCGCTGAAGATGTCCTATGCCGGCATTACCAAAGGGCTGGTGGCGCTGGCATCGACCATGATGCTGGGCGCCTCGCGCAACGGCATCGCACAGGCGCTGTACGAGGAACTGGCCGATAGCCAGCCGCATTTGCTCAAGCACTTCTCGCGCAGCGTCCCGGACATGTTCGGCAAGGCCTATCGCTGGGTGGCGGAAATGGAAGAAATCGCCGAATTCCTGGCGCCCGACGAAAGCGGCCGGCGCTTCTTCGAAAGCGCGGCGCGCCTGTACGAACGGCTGGCCCGGGACAATGCCGCGGACCGGGCGGAGATCGATGCCCTGGGCGCCTTTCTCGCGCGGGAATGCGGGTCGCCGCCGGCGGCGTAAGCCCGCCCGGCCTCAACAGGCTGTGCGCGTATCCACATGCGGGTGCAGCGCCGCCGCCCACTGCAGCAAGGCCCCGTCCGTATCCGGCCGCCCTATCCATTGCACCCCCACGGGCAGCCCGAATTCGCCGGCGGCGGTGGGCAGATGGATGCAGGGCCAGCCCAACAGCGACCATATCCGGTTGAAGACCGACGACCCCGTGCTCGCCAGCCCCTGCGGCGCTTCGCCCGGCGCGCTGGGTGCGACGATGAAATCGACCTGCCCGAATTCGTCGAGCCAGCGCGACGCCAGCTGCGCGCGCAAGCCTTGCTGGCGCACGTAGGTTTCGCGATCGATGGCCAACCCGGCCCGGACGGCATCGCGCGTCGCCTCGCTGACCAGATGCCCGCGTGTCCGGACGATGGGCAACATACTGCGTGCCAGCTCGTAGCGCATGATCGCACTGTGCGCTTCGACCAGCGCGCGGATGTCGTCGTCCAGCGCCGGACGCACGATGCTCGCGCCCCGGCGCTCCAGGCGGTCGACACAGTCGCGCAAGGCATGGTGTGCGGCCGGGCTCAAGCGCCCCAGCGTTTCGCAGCCCAACAGCGCCACTGTCGGGGCGCGTGCCGGCACTGGCGATTCGTGCGCCCCGATCAGCACCGAGGCGACGGAAAGCGACTCCGCAGCGGTACGCGTGAACCACCCTATCGTATCGAGCGATTCGCAAAGCACCTGCATGCCCGCGCGATGCACGCGTCCGAACGTGGGCTTGTAGCCGATCACGCCGCAAAAGGCGGCGGGACGAATGACGGAGCCGCCGGTTTGCGTACCCAACGCCATGTCGACCATGCCGGCGGCAACCGCGGCGGCCGATCCACTGGAGGATCCGCCCGGCGTATGGGAAAGCCGGTGCGGATTGCGCGTGGCGCCAGGCGATGTGAAGGCAAACTCGGCCGTTACCGTTTTGCCGACCGGAACCGCACCGGCCTCGCGCAGCCGCGCCACGCAAGCGGCGTCGAATACCTTGGGATCGCCATCCATCGCCCGGGCACCGCACCGCGTCGGCATGCCGGCGACGTCGATGATGTCCTTCACACCGAACGGCATGCCGCGCAGGCTGCCCTCGCTGTCTTCGCCGATGCTCGAATCGCTGACCGGGGCGTCGCCATTGCGGCTTCCCTCGCCATGGGCCTCGGCGCCATCGGGCAGCGACGCGGCATCGGCCTGGCAAACAAAGGCCTGGATTTCGCCATCCCGTTCGGCGATGGCACGCAGGGCATGCAGCGCCCGGCTGGAATGGAAGCGGCAAACCGGATTGTGAGCGTGAGTCATGGCGGCAAGAGGATAGACATTCAAAAGCCGGGCGCCGCGTCGATACGCCGCGCCCGCCTCGCGATCACTGGATGGTAATGTGTTTGTCTTCGATGAGCTTGCTCCAGCGCGCCGACTCGCTGGCGATAAAGGCCTTGAAATCCGAGGGCGACCCGCCGGCGACCTCGGCGCCCTGGGATTCGACCACCGACCGGTAGCCGGCGTCGTTCAAGACGGCATTGATGTTCTCATTCAAGGTACGGATTACCGTATCGGGCGTCCCCGCCGGCGCGATCACGCCGAACCAATTGGACGCCACCATATTCGGTATTCCGAGCTCACCAAAGGTCGGCACGTCGGGCAGTGCGGCAAGGCGCTTGTCGGCCGACACCGCGAGCAGGCGCAACCGGGGCTGGTCGCCCTTGGCATAAGGGATGAACAGACTCGCCAGCTCCAGATAGAAATCCACGTTGCCCGCCATCAGATCGTTTACCGCCGGCGCGCCGCCGCGATACGGAACATGCGTTGCCTTTATTCCCGCATTGCCCTGAAACAGCTCGGTGACCAGGTGGGATGCGCTGCCCGCGCCGGTGGATGCATAGTTCAATTTGTCCGGGTTTGCCTTCGCCGCCTGGATCAATCCGGCCGCGTCCTTGTACGGCGACCGGCTATTCACCCCCAGCACCATCGCGCCCCGCTCGATCAGCACGATGGGTGCGATGCCCTGCTGCGGATCGAATCCCAGGTTGCTTCCGTACAGCGATTTGTTCACGGACAGCGGCGCGAAATTGCCCAAGCCGATGGTGTAGCCGTCGGGGTTGGCGCGCGAGAGCTGCGCGGTGCCGATATTGCCGCTGGCCCCGGGCTTGTTCTCCACGACCACGGGAACGTGCAGACGCTCGCTGAGCCCTTGCGCCAATTGCCGCGACCGGGTGTCGGAGCTGCCGCCGGCAGCGTAGGGAACGATGAATGTAATGGCCTTATTCGGATAGGCCTCTTGCGCGCCGGCCGGCACGGCTGCCGCCCACGTGAAAGCACCGGCGGCGGCCAACGCGTATTTGAACAGACTTGACGACTTCCCCATGGATCTCCCTCGCATGCTGCCCGCGCGTCGCGGGCGAATAGTTCGGGAAAATTCTAGGCAGCGGGTATTGTGTTGTCTAATACTCAATAGATTCAAGATTGATATCTTCAACGACATAATCATGCTGGACAGCCGCCTGCTCCATGTCTTTTCCGTCGTCGCCGAGGAACTGCACTTCGGCCGGGCCGCGCAACGCCTGCACATCAGCCAGCCGCCGCTGAGCCAGAGCATACGAAAGCTGGAAGAAACGCTGGGCACCCGTTTGTTGATCAGGTCCACCCGGTCTGTGCGGCTGACCGCGGCCGGCGCCGAACTGCATCGCCGCGTGCGGCTGCTCGCCGCGGATTCGGATGCAATGGTGCGGGCCGTGCAACAGACCGCCAAGGGCGAAGCGGGGCACCTGACCATCGGGCTGACGCCCAGCGCGGCCTATTCGAATCTCTCGCAGGTGCTTTACGAATTCCGCCGGCGCTACCCCACCGTGCGCCTGGACCTGCGCGAGATGAATTCCAACGCCATGCCGGATGCGTTGCACATGCGTCTGCTGGATCTGGCCTTGCTGCGCCCACCTTTCGCCGATCCGGATCTGGCGCCGCTGCGCGTCTATGATGAGCCCATGCTGGTCGCCATGCGCAAGGACCATCCCCTGGCCCGCAAGCGTTGGGTCACCATGAGCCAGGTCCTGGACCATGACATGATCGGCTACTCCAGGGAGAACTCCCGCTACTTCAGCCAGGTCCAGCAATTGATGACGGGCGCGGTAGCCAAGCCGGCGCGTATCACCATGGACAGCATGATCCCCACCATCCTGACCCTGGTAGAGGCCGGCTTCGGCCTGGCACTCGTGCCGGCAGCGCTCTCGCGCATGCGGGCGGACACCCTGGCCTATGTCGGCGTCCGCGGCCCGGGGGCGATGCGGGCGGAATTGCTGGCGGCGCGGCAACCTTCAGGCATCAATCCGGCCATCGACCGGTTCATGGCCATCATGCGGGAGGTCGGCCGCGCCGGCTAGCCGAAATTCGCCGCGCGGTGCGGAACGTAGGCCTCTTCCAGGCGGCGCGTTTCCTCCGCGGAGAGCTTCAGTGCCAGCGCCGCGGCCGCATCGACCAGGTGCTGCGGGCGGGATGCCCCGATGATGGGCGCAGTCACCGCCGGGCGCTGCAGGAGCCACGCCAGCGCGACCTGCGCGCGCGGCACCCCGCGGCCGGCGGCCACTTCCCCCACCGCCTGTACCACGCGGCGATCCGCGTCGTGCGTATCGCCGTACAGCCGGGCCATGGTCTTGTCGCTCTGGGTGCGCCGGGTGCTCTCGTCCCAATCGCGCGTCAGCAGCCCGCGCGCCATCGGGCTCCATGGCACCACGCCGATGCCTTCGGCCGCGCACAGCCGCAGCATCTCGTTTTCTTCCTCGCGGTACAGCAGGTTGTAGTGGTTCTGCATGCTGACGAAGCGCGTCCAGCCGTGCAGATCGGCGGTATACAGCGCCTTGGCGAACTGCCAGGCATGCATCGACGATGCCCCGATGTATCGGGCCTTGCCGGCCTTGACGATATCGTGCAGCGCCTCCAGCGTCTCTTCGATGGGCGTGTGCTCGTCCCAGCGGTGGATCTGGTACAGGTCGACGTAATCCGTGCCGAGCCGCCGCAGGCTGGCATCGATTTCCCGCATCAGGTTCTTGCGCGACAGTCCTCCGCCATTGGGGCCCTTGCGCATCGGGTAGTACACCTTGGTCGCGATGACCACATCGTCGCGGTCGGCGAATTCGCGCAGGGAGCGGCCGACGATTTCCTCGCTGGTACCGTCGGAATAGCTATTGGCCGTGTCGAAGAAGTTGATGCCGGCATCCAGGGCCTGGCGGATCAGCGGGCGCGCCTCGGCTTCGTCCAGCGTCCACGGATGCGTGCCGCGGTCCGGCACACCATAGGTCATGCACCCCAGGCACAGGCGCGACACCTGCAGGCCGGTCTTGCCCAAACGCACGTATTCCATCGCTACACTCCAATCGCGGCGCCGCCACCCGCATATACCTGCGAGGCGCACAGGGTTATCCGTCGTACGGAACGAATCGCATCATAGTGCCGTTGAACGATAATGGCAGCTTCCTCATCGCTGCCTTGCCGGCATCCCATGCCCTCCCCGACCTCGCCCCCCGCCCTCACCCCGCGCGGCAGCATCGCCACGCTGCGCGCGCTCGGCCCCTACCTGTGGCCCGAGGGCCGCAACGACCTGAAGCTGCGCGTCATTCTGGCTGTCCTGTGCCTGTTCCTCGCCAAGGGCGCCACGGTCTATATCCCCATTCTCTACAAATCGGCCATCGACGCGCTCAACCACGGAACCGCGAACGGCGCCGCCGCGCTGCCGGTCGGGTTGATCCTGGCCTATGGGGCGGCACGCATTCTGTCGCTGCTGTTCTCCGAACTGCGCGATGCCGTCTTCGCGCGGGTCGGCCAGCATGCCGTGCGTGAAGTCGGGCTGCAGGTTTTCCGCCACCTGCATGCGCTGGCGCTGCGCTTTCATCTGGGCCGCCACACCGGCGGTCTGACGCGCGCAATCGAACGCGGCACGCGCGGCATCCAGACGCTGCTGCAGTACCTGCTGTTCAATGTATTGCCGACGCTGTTCGAAATCGCGCTGGTTTGCGTGCTGCTTTGGCGCATGTTCGATGTGTGGCTGGCGCTGGCGACGGCGGTGACCGTGGTGTTGTACCTGGCGTATACGCTGGCGGTCACGGAGTGGCGCACGAAATTCCGTCGGCGCATGAACGAAACCGACTCCGAAGCCAACACCAAGGCCGTCGAAAGCCTGCTGAACTACGAAACGGTCAAGTACTTCGGCAACGAGGAGCACGAAGCACGGCGCTATGACGTCTCGCTCAAGCAGTACCAGCGCGCGGCCGTCAGCAGCCAGGTCAGCCTGTCGCTGCTCAATATCGGCCAGGCGGTGATTATCTCGGTCGGCCTGACGCTGGTCATGTGGATGGCGGCGCGCGGCATCACGCTCGGCAAATACACGCTGGGGGACTTCGTTCTCGTCAACACCTACCTGCTGCAGCTGTACGACCCGCTCAGTTTCTTCGGCTTCATTTATCGCGAGGTCAAGCAATCGCTGATCGATATGGAGCGCATGTTCGAACTGATGGGCGAAGACCGCGAAATCCAGGACCCGCCGGGCGCCCTGCCCTTGCGGGTGCAGGGAGGACAGGTGGAGTTTCGTGGCGTGACCTTCGGCTACGACCAGCGGCGCGCCATCCTGAAAGGCGTGGACTTCACCATCCCCGCCGGCAAGACGCTGGCGGTAGTGGGCCCGTCGGGCGCCGGCAAGTCGACGCTGGCCCGGCTGCTGTTCCGCTTCTATGACGTCGACGGCGGCGCCATCCTGATCGACGGGCAGGACATCCGCCAGGTCATGCAAGCCAGCGTCCGCGCCGCCATCGGCATCGTGCCGCAGGACACCGTGCTTTTCAACGACACCATCCGCTACAACATTGCTTACGGACGTCCGGGCGCCAGCAACGCCGAAGTCGAAGCCGCCGCGCGCATGGCACATGTCCACACCCTGGTGATGCATATGCCGGACGGCTACGACACCGTGGTGGGCGAGCGCGGCCTGAAGCTGTCCGGTGGCGAAAAGCAGCGCGTCGCCATTGCCCGCACCCTGCTGAAGCGGCCCGCGCTATTCGTGTTCGACGAAGCCACCAGCGCGCTGGACACGCATACCGAACGCGAAATCCAGGCCAATCTGCGCGAAGTCAGCCTGGGCCGCACCACGCTGATCATCGCGCATCGGCTATCCACCATCGTGGACGCGGACGAAATCATCGTGCTGGACGACGGGCGTGTCGTCGAGCGCGGCACGCATGCCGCGCTGCTGGCGCGTGACGGCATCTATGCCGGCATGTGGCATCGGCAGCAGCGCAGTGCCGCGCGCGCGGAAAGCGACCAGGACGCGGACGCCGATACGCCGCAGCCCGCCGCCTGACGGACTGCCTAGGGCAAATCGTCGATGGTATCGACGTCGCGCAGCACCCCGGGATCCGCGCATGGCATCTCGTACACGCCATGGCGCCGCAGCAGCGCGCGCGCGCCTTCGTCGCCGTCCAGTGCCGCCAGCTCCGGCAGCAAGTCCCACGCGAAGGCCACGGGGTGGCCACGGCGACCGCCGTATACCGGCGCCGCGATGCGATGCGACAGTGCCGCGTCGCGCAGCGCCAGCAATGTATCGGACATGATCCAAGGCATATCGGCCAGTGCCACCACGCAGCCGTGCGGGGCCGGCACATCGTGGGCAGTACCGGCCGCCGCCACCGTGGCATCGCCGGCCTGTTCGCCAGCGCCGGAATGGCCGTCCATCCCGGCGCCCGCGCCGCCCCCCGTCCGCATCAATTCGCGCGCCGCGCAGGCCAGGCTGGCGCCCATGCCGCGCGCGGCACCGGCCGCCTCCAGCACCACGCAACCCGCGGACTGCAGGGTACGCGCCAAGGCCGGCGCGCCCGGCCGCACCACCGCGACGACGACGGGAAAGACCTCTTGCAGCGCCTGCGCCGATGCCTGCGCCACGGTGCGCCCATCGGGCAACACCGACAGCAGTTTGTCAGCCTGGTCATGTCCCGAGGACGCACGGAACCGCTCGCCGCGGCCCGCCGCCAGCAGAATTCCCACACACCGGTTTCCACGGCGATCGATCGGTACTATGCTCATCCGGCTAGTGTACTCATCCAGTTCGTTCATCCGCGCGCCTCGATCGAGGTGCGTCATACATCGTGAGGCCCATCACCCATGGCAACACTGACGATCAACGGCAAACAGCATAACGTCGATGTCCCCGACGACACGCCCATCCTCTGGACGCTGCGCGACGTCGTGGGCCTGACCGGCACCAAATTCGGCTGCGGCATGGCGCTGTGCGGCGCCTGTACGGTGCACCTGGACGGCACGCCCATCCGCTCCTGCGTCACGCCGATCTCATCGGCCATCGGCAAGCAAATCACCACCATCGAAGGCATAGGCGCCGACGCCGTCGGCAAGAAGGTCCAGGATGCCTGGGTCGCCATCGGCGTGCCGCAATGCGGTTACTGCCAGAGCGGCCAGATCATGTCGGCCACCGCCCTGCTGAAGACCACCCCGGCGCCCAGCGATGCCGATATCGACAGCGCCATGAGCGGCAATATCTGCCGCTGCGGTACCTACACCCGCATCCGCGCCGCCATCAAGCAGGCGGCCGGCGGCCCGGCGGCGCACGCCCATGCGTCCGCGCAACCCATCGAAGACCGTACGCTGGCCCTTGCGGACCAGGAACCGGCCACAGGGAGGGACCTCCTATGAGCGCGCATCCCCGCTACACCGTCCCGCAGGCAGCGCCTTTGTCGCCACAGCGCCGCGCGCTGCTGAAGGCCGCCGGCATGGCCGCCGGCCTCGCCCTGATAGGCGGCTGGTCCGGCGACGTACTGGCAGCCGACGCCGGCAAATATGGCGTGGACGGCTTTCCCGGCGGCGCCGTCGACGATCCCACTGTTTTCGTTCACGTCGGAACCGACGGCATCGTCACCATCATGGCGTTGCGCCCCGAGATGGGCCAGGGCGTGCGCACCGGCCTGCCGGCGGTCATCGCCGACGAGATGGAAGCGGACTGGGCCCATGTCCGCGTCGTGCAGGCTCCCGGCGACCAGCAGAAATACGGCAACCAGAATACCGACGGCTCGCGCAGCACCCGTCATTTCTTCACGCCGATGCGGCGCGTCGGCGCGGCCGCGCGGGGCATGCTGGAAGCGGCCGCCGCCAAACGGTGGAACGTCCCGGTAAGCGAAGTCCACGCGCGCGGCCATCAGGTAGAGCACGCGAAGACCGGCCGCAAACTGGGATACGGCGAACTGGCGCAGGCCGCCGCCGCCATGCCCGTGCCCAAGGGCGACGCGGTGCGCCTGAAATCGCCGGCGCAGTTCCGCTATATCGGCAAGCCCGACGTGCGCAATGTCGATGGGCGCGATATCGCCACGGGCAACACGCACTATGGCATCGACACGCGGCTGGACGGCATGATGTACGCCGTCATCGCGCGGCCGGGCGTGCTGGGCGGCAAGGTCAGGCACTACAACGCCGACGCCACCCTGAAGGTACCGGGCGTGGTCAAAGTCGTCGAGATCGCCCCGACGCCGTTGCCCGCCCGATTCCATCCGCTGGGCGGCATCGCCATCATCGCTACCAATACGTGGGCCGCGATCAAGGGCCGCCAGGCCCTGCAGATCGAGTGGGACAACGGCCCCAACGGTAGCTACGATTCCGATGCCTACAAGGCCCAGCTGCGCGACCTGGTCCAAAAGCCCGGTAAGGTGGCGCGCAACGACGGCGACGCGATGGCGGCGCTGGCCTCCGCCGCCAAGCGGGTGCGAGCCGAGTACTACCTGCCCCATCTGGCGCACGCCACCATGGAACCGCCCGCCGCCGTGGCGCGCATCCAGGACGGCAAATGCGAGGTCTGGGCCTGTGTGCAGGCCCCGCAGGCGACCGCCGAGATCGTCGCCGAGCACCTGAAGATCAAGCCGGCGGACGTCACGGTCAATGTCACCCTGCTGGGCGGCGGCTTCGGCCGCAAGTCCAAGCCGGACTTCGCCGCCGAAGCGGCCCTGCTGTCGCAAGCCATGGACGGCAAACCAGTGAAGGTAACCTGGACCCGCGAAGACGACATTCGCAACGACTACTTCCACACGGTCTCGTACGAACACCTGGAAGGCGGCCTGGATGCCAGCGGCAAGGTGGTAGCCTGGCTGCATCGCAGCGCCGCGCCGCCCATCGCCTCGACTTTCTCACTGCAGGCGAAGGGCGAGCAGCCTTCCGAGCTGAACATGTCCGCCGTCAACCAGCCCTTCGATATCCGCAATATGCGGGTCGAGGCGCCGGCAACGGAGGCCCATACCCGCATCGGCTGGTTTCGTTCCGTATCGAACATTCCGCACGCCTTCGCCGTGCAGTCCTTTATCGCGGAGATGGCGCACGAGGCCGGGCGGGACCACCGCGACTTCCTGCTGGAACTGATCGGCCCGCCACGCAAGGTGTCGCCGCGGGCGCTCTCGGACAACACCAACTATGGGGAGTCGCCCGATCTTTACCCCGTGGATACGGGGCGTCTCCGCCGGGTGATCGAGCTGGCGGCCCGCGAAGCCGGCTGGGGCAGCCGCAAGCTCCCGCCCGGCCATGGCCTGGGCCTGGCCTATGCCTATAGCTTCGTCACCTACGTCGCCATGGTGGTGGAAGTGGCGGTGGGCAAGGATGGCCAGGTCCGCGTCAAGCGCGTGGACATCGCCGGGGACTGCGGACCGCAGGTCCAGCCCGACCGTATCCGCTCGCAAGCCGAGGGGGCCTGCATCATGGGCTTGAGCCTGGCCACGCAAGGGGCCATTACATTCAAACAAGGGCAAACGGAACAGACCAACTTCCACCAATACCAGGTCGCCCGCATGCCGGAGGCCAACATGGATATCCGGGTCCATCTGGTCCCTCATGGCTATGACATGCCCCTGGGCGGGGTCGGCGAGCCCTTCCTGCCGCCCTTCGCCCCGGCGCTGTGCAATGCCATTTTCGCGGCCACCGGCACGCGCATCCGCACGCTGCCCATCGGCGATCAGCTGCATTCAGCCTGACCCGTGACGCACCGGCGGCGTCCGACAGGGCGCCGCCTTTTTTATTCCGGCAAATGGTCGGGAATCCCGTTTTCGTCCACCGCTCGCACGGCCGCCAGCGCATTGCGCGCGGCGGACATGGCTTCCACGCCGCTGCGGAAACGGCGTGACAGGTAAATTTCAAAAGTTCGGGGCTCTTCCTCGGCGCCTTCCCTGCGCGTTTCCATGAAGGCCCGCGCCGGCTCGCGACCCTGCGGCGGGATGGAATACGCGTATACGGTGTAGCCGTCGATGGACTTGGGACTCATCGCTGCGCTCCTCTATGGAGACCGGGCCGTCCGGCGTTGGCGCGCAGCATCGCAGAAATCCAAATATTTCGCAAGAAAACCGAATAAAATGAAACATCAAGGGACGCATAGAGCGGACCGAGCCGCCTATGTCGCCTCCGGCAGCGCCGCGTAGCATGCGGCCAGATGGTACGGGGTGGTGGATGGCATGTCCGCTCGGGCCACTCCGCCGCGCGCGTCCAGGCATTCGTACCACCCGCCGGCATGCAGGAATCGGTCGCGGAATAGGTGCAACTGCCGCTCCAGATCGTGCAAGGACGCCTCGTCCCCGCGCAGCGCCAGGGAACGGGCGTATTCCGTCTGCGCCCAGATCCGCTGGGTCGCATCGGTGACCGCGCCGCGCAAGTCCAGGCTGGCGCAGACGGCCTGGACGTCGGGCTCGACCCCATGGCGCCTCGCGTAGTCCATTGCATGCGGGACCGATCCGGCCAGCCCGGTGTCCCGGAAGACGTCCGGCGCGGCCTGCACCAGCGCATACCATTCGAACTGATGCCCGGGCTCGATGCGGTTGCCCGTCTCGCGCGTGGGCAGTTCACATATACACTCCGTGGCGGCGTCCATGAAGTGCATGGACACGCCATCGGCGATGCGGCGCAGCGCATCGTCGTACCACGCCGTGTCTCCCAGTCCGCGCGCCGCCAGATAAGCTTCGGTCAGGTGCATGATCGGGTTCTGCAGCGGTCCTTGCCGCGGGGTCAGCCCGTCGCCGTCCAGTTGCGCCAGATAAAGTCCCCCTGCCTTGCCGAAGCGCGATTCCACCAGCGATACCGTTTCAGCCAGCGTCTGCAAGGCGCGCGGATCGCGCGAACGACGGTAATACGCCGCGCAGGCAAAGACCACGAAGGCATAGGTGTACAAATCGTGATGGGTTTCCAGCGGCGCCGCGTCCGGGCCGATGCTGTAGACCCAGCCGCCCGCCGGATGGCGAAAGCGATGCCGCAAGGATTCGAACAGCCGTTCGGCATGCGCCGACAGCGCTGCCGCGCCGCCCAGGGAAAACACGAACAACTGTCGCGCGCATGCCATCGTGCGATAGCGCTGCGGCGGCAAGGGCTGGCCGTCGACGCTGCTCAGGGATTCGAAAGGCAACCCTAGCGCGGCGTTGAAACCCCGGGTCAGCCACAGTGGCAGCACGACCTCGTCATAGTGCGTCCGCAATTGAGCGACAATGCCCGCCAGCGCACCGCCCTGCCCGTATCGGGCGGTCGTCATGATGCGGAATACGGCCCCGCCGGGGCCGATTCCATGTGCAGCGAAAGCCGCCCCTTGTCCGTCAGGACGGGTGCCCCGGATCCGTCGATTTCGATGCAGCGCAGGATCAGCAACGCGTCGATGAAGCGCTGCGGAACCGGTTCGGCCGCGCCGCTCTTGTCCGCGATGACCCCCAGCCAGTAAGCCAGCTCGCCCTGTTTGAATTGATGCAAAGCCATGCGGCTGCCTCCATACCGCCATGTCGGCGGAATGTCCTATTATCGTCCATCTCTTCCCTCCCCTACATGGACGACATACAAGGCCACGCATGGATATCCTGACCAATTCCTTCAAGCGGGCGCTGCGCGCGGGCAAGCCTCAGATTGCCTTGTGGGCCGCACTGACCCACCCGTACACGGCAGAGATCTGCGCCGGCGCGGGCTTCGACTGCCTGGTCATCGATGGCGAACACGCGCCCAACGAACTGCAGACCATGCTCGCCCAGTTGCAATCCGTGGCGGCCTATCCTGTGGCGCCGGTCGTCCGCCCTCCGTGGAATGATTTCGTCCGCATCAAGCAGATCCTGGACATAGGTGCCCAGAATCTTCTGATTCCGATGATCCAGTCGGCCGAGGAAGCCGCCGCCGCCGTTGCCGCGGTCCGTTATCCGCCGGCGGGGATCCGTGGCGTGGGCAGCGCGCTGGCCCGCTCGTCCCGCTGGAATCGCATCCCGCGTTACCTCGCGCGCGCCAATGACGAGATGTGCGTCCTGCTGCAGATAGAAACGCCCGCCGGCCTGGCCGAACTCGATCGGATACTCGAAATCGACGGCGTGGATGGCGTGTTCATCGGGCCGGCCGATTTGTCGGCCAACATGGGCCACCTCGACAACCCCGGGCATCCCGACGTCACATCGGCCATCGACGACGCCATTCGCCGTATCGTCGCCTCGGGCAAATCGGCCGGCATCCTGCATACCGATCCCGTACGGGCCAAGCATTACCTGGCCCTGGGCGCGACCTTCGTCGCCGTCGGGGTCGATGCCACGCTGCTCGCGCGCGCCGCCGAATCGCTCGCCGCTCAATTCGATCGAGGGAGGCCGGCCGTGCCCGCCGGCGCGCAGCAGGGTCCCTATTGAATGCATAAAATAGCGCCCACACGCAGCAGCGGAGGATTCATGCCTTTTCGTATTTCCCCTTGGGGATGGCGCGCCATGGGCGCCGCCCTCGTCTCGGGCAGCCTTGCCATGCTGGCGGGATGCGCCGCCACCACCGGCCCGATCATTCCCACGGGGCAACCCGGCCAATACACCGTGACTGCCCGTTCCGGCGGCCTGACGACTTCATGGGTCCAGCTCAAAAGCCAGACGCTGGATCGCGCCAGGGACTATTGCACGTCGCAGGGCCTGAAAATGACCCACCCGGACGTCTCGTCCAATCATGCGACCGGCTTTATGCGCGCGGAAACCTACGTCACCTTCAACTGCGACCCCATCCCTCAGCCCAAGAACAACGAGCAGGGGCAGGACGGCAAGGGCGGACAGACGCCAGCCCGCTAGAAGTTTTCATCGATCCACTCGCGCGCCCATTGTTCGGCGTCTTTGCGCGCCAGGCTTTCGGTCGGTATGGACGCGCCCGGGTAGGGGGGGAAGGCAAAGCCGTTCACCGGGTCTCCGCCTTCCAGCATGGAGATGAAGATACGCGCCTGATAGCACCCGTTCTTCGACGCTTCCACCCCGCATTCGATAACAAAGTTCTTGTACTGGATCATGGGCTCGCTCCGAACATCTTAAGGGGCAAGCGGCATGGCGCAGGAATGCGTGGGCGACCTGCTGAGCCCGTCCCCTACCCATGCCAGAAATACCGGCGCCTACCCCGTCCAGTGCGCCGGTCCCGCCAAAAACTGAATGCGCCAAGTACGCGACCGTAAATATCGCACTGCCGGAGGAGCTTCGCCAAGGCTGCCAAAGCTTTCAAATGCAAGCAGTCTTGACGCTCAAACGGAAGGCGCGCGACGCGCGTGTGCAGGCATGGGAGACCCGGATGGCATCTTTTGCACAAGCGCAGCGCCCGCTTCAACATCGGGGCGGGCCCCCTGGCAGGCAAGGAAAGCATGGGAAGCATGACTTCCGGCCGGGTCGGGCGCAGGCCTCCCGGCCATCGGTCGTATCCGGGGCCGACCAAAAGCGCACCTATCGATGTCCTAGCGCCGGCGCGCCTTCCGCCCGCCGCGGCTCGTGCGTTGGGGGGAGTCCCGGCCGCCGGGCGGCGAACGTATCGCCCGTTTGACCGGGACACCGCCACGGCACATAACCCGTATGCACCCCGGCGGGATGTGGCGGTAACTATTAGTCCTTGCCGATTTCGTGGCCAATCACGCCGCCCACCACCGCCCCGCCCACCGTGCCGGCCGTGCTATGCGTGGTTTCATGGCCTATCGCGCCGCCGGCCGCCGCTCCGCCCAGGGTGCAGCCGCCCATCATGGGTAAACAGATGGCCAGTGCCAGCGCCGCGATTCTACGAAGTCGAGTCATGGCAAGCTCCTTGTCGTTCGTGGGGCCCCTGCCGGTGCAAACGCCGTACCCGAGTCCGGCTCCCGCCCTTTCCTGAACCGCCAGCCGGCGATCCCGGGCACGGCCCGTGCTGACGACTTCATTCGTGACGAGAACGGAGCCTTTTCCCCGCCGCATGGGCATCCATGCAGGTTCGGCCGCCGCGGCCCGATATCGCCACCCCGGTTACATCGGTAATCGGCATTAGTGTTTTCGCTTGACGCCCAAATCGAACATGCGGGACACTTTCGCGCGACCGTCACAAGTGCGACGGCAGGAACGGAGGAATCGGTGGTGCAGCATCTCGCACGCATGGCGAGTGGTATCGAGGGACTCGACCGCATATTGAACGGCGGATTCATCGAAGGCGCTTCCTATATCATCCAGGGCCGCCCCGGGGCCGGCAAAACCATTCTCTCCAACCAGATTGCATTCGCGCACGCTGCCAACGGCGGCAAAGTGCTCTATGTGACCTTGCTGGCGGAGAGCCACGAACGGCTGTTCCATGCGATGTCCACCCTGGACTTTTTCGAAGAGGAAAAGCTGGGACAGGAAATCGCCTACGTCAGCGTTTTCCACGCTCTGCGCGAAGAAGGGCTGGGCGCGGTGGTCAAACTGCTGCGGCAGGAAACCAAACGGCACAACGCCACGCTGCTGATCTTCGACGGCCTGCTCAACGCACGGGAACGTGCCGAGACAGACCTGGACGTCAAAACATTCGTGGCAGAGGTACAGGGACAGGCCGGCTTCGTCGGTTGCACCGTGCTGTTTTTGACCAGCACCCGGCTGGACGACAGCAGCCCGGAACACACCATGGTCGACGGTGTCATCGACCTGAGCGACGAGATCTTCGGCGTCCGTACCGTTCGCCAGCTTCAGGTACGCAAATCGCGCGGCAGCGCCGCGGTCGGCGGATTACATCAATACGAGATCACCCAGACTGGGGTCACAATCTATCCGCGCCTTGAAGCCGTCTCGTGGCCGCAGATGCCGCCCTCGCCCGCGATACTGGCGCAACGGGTCACCAGCGGCAATGAGGGCATGGATGTCCTGACGGGCGGCGGCCTGCCGCGCGGGTCCGTCACGCTGCTGGCCGGCCCCACGGGCACCGGCAAGACCACGCTGGGCCTGCACTTCCTTAGCGGCGCCACCGAAGAAGAACCCGCATTGCACTTCGGTTTCTTCGAGACCTCCACCCTGCTGCAACGCAAAGCGTCGACGCTGGGCATTACGCTTCCGATGGACCACGTCCAGCTGATATGGACGCCCATGTCGGAAAACCTGTTGGACAAGCTGGGACACGAATTGCTGGACCTGGTCGCGCGCCATCGCGTCACACGTCTATTCGTCGATGGCATCGGCGGATTCGAACGGGCCGCCACGCACCGCGCCAGGCTGGTGGAATTCTTCACCACCCTGACGAACCGCCTGCGGGCCATGGGGGTAACGACGCTGTTTACGTGGGAAATGCGCCAGATCATCGACGAAGACGTCACCGCGCCGACGGACCAGTTGTCCGCGATGTTCGATAACATCATCCTGCTGCGGCAAGTCGTCCAGGATCAGGACCTGAATCGCACGATCTCCATCCAGAAAATGCGCGATAGTGCTTTCGTGGGCAACACGCGCCTGCTGGAGATCACCAGCAACGGGCTACGTGTCGGTCCCAAGCTGGGAGCCCCCGCCGGCAGCAAGCTGGCGGAACACCTTGGCGGATCCTGACGATGAACGTGATAGCGTCAGGAGGCCGCTCGCCATGGCATTGATCCTCGTCGCGGACGACGAGATCCTGCTTGCCGAGATGCTGGCCGATCTCCTTGAGGACGCCGGGTACGATGTACTCACGGCGCCCCACGGCCGCGCCGCGCTGGAGATCATGAAGAACCGGCGCCCGGATCTTGTCATCACCGACTTCATGATGCCGCTGATGACGGGGCTGGAATTGGCGGAAGCCATACGCGCGGACGGTGATATGCACGCCCTGCCCGTCATTCTGGTGACCGGCGCGCAAGGCCTGCTCGCCCGCCAAAGCCCCGGCCTGTTCAACCTCGTGGTGGACAAGCCCTACGACCCGCGAATGCTGCTCGCCGAAGTCGGGCGGCTGGTGCAAAAGCCCTGACCTCCAACCTCGGGGAAGGCGTTGAATTTTCCTCGGGGAAACAGCCAGGTTTGCATCGATAACGGCACAAAGCAGGATTATCCCTAAAGGGTGATCCACATCGTTTCACCTATACTGCGCCGGCCCCTGTTTTGTTTTGTCCCGCACTCCGCGGCAAGACCGACCGGGTGGCACACCGTTCGTCCGGCGCAATCGCCTTACCCCTCGCGCGACAGCCGGATAACGCACATTGCTGACGCCGCGGTTATCCACCGCACGGCGTCACGGTTCTGGAGATCGGCACAACCTGTGCCGCAGCCTGGGAGAGGAGATGAAGTCGATGAGTGGATTCCCACTGAAGAAAGCCGCGCTGGTACTGACCATGGCCGGCATGGCAACCGCGACCGCGCAAGCCGCCGAAACCAATGTACAGCTCTACGGCATAGCGGATGTCAGCGTCCGTTATTTGAGCACCGGCGCAGGCTACCAGCCGGACAACAGCCGCATCTCGATGGAGAACGGCGCTGTCACCAACAGCCGCTGGGGTTTGAAGGGCACGGAGGACCTGGGCAATGGCAATTCCGCGTTCTTCCGCCTGGAAAGCGGCTTCAATATGCAGGACGGCAACGAAAACGATCCCGGCCGCATGTTCAACCGGCAATCCTACGTCGGCCTGGATGGCGGCGACATCGGCGCGATTTCGCTGGGGCGGCAGGACACGCCGCTATTCACCATCCTGGGCGATACCTTCGACCCGCTGACAGTCGGAAACTACGAGCAAAACTCCTGGCTTCCCGTCGCCATGTCGCGGGCCCGCAGCTCCGAGTCGGTGCGCTATCGCAATAACAAGCTGGGCGGCTTCGACCTGATCCTGTCGTATGCCTTCGGCGACTCCTTCGACGACCACAAACTGGGGCAGCAATACGGCGGCACGCTGACCTACACGACCGGCCCGCTAACTGTCGGCGGCGGCTATCAGTTCACCCGCGCCGACACCAACTCGGCCTATACCCAGCGGGTGTGGAACCTGAACGCCGCCTACCGCCTATTCGACACCACCCGATTGTTCGTCGGTTACTTCAACGGACGCGACCAGACGGGCTTCGTGAATGCCGTCATGGGCATCGCCGATCCCCCGGACAACGGACTGCAACGCAAGGACAACGGCTACTACGCCGGCGTGACATGGCAGCCGATGGCCACACCGTGGACTTTCACCGGCGCCGCCTACTTCGACACCAGCAAGAATGTGATCGAGGAAGGAGACAAGGGCAAACGCTATGCGCTGGTCGCCCTGGCTGAATATGCCCTATCGAAACGCACGCAACTTTACGGCACCGTGGACTTCAACCACGTCTACGACGCGGCGTCCGCGGAAATCGCCAGCGGCTCGACCCAGCTGGGCGTGGGTACCGGGATCAGGCACATCTTCTGATACGACGACAGGAACCGGCAAGTACGCAACCGCACCCAGGAGGGCAATGCACACGGCACACGTGGCGTTCGCAGCAACCCTTAATGGAGCGACACAATGATAGGTTCATCCACTTCGGCTGTTCAGGCCGGTCTCAATTATTCGCCGACCGAGACCATACAGGCGGCGAACACATCCGCCAAGGCAGGGGCCGACAGCCAAAAGCAGGCCATCGCGGGCTACTACAGCCACCTGAGCGTCCAGACACCGCTCTACGAAGAAGAAAACGATCAATCCGTATTGGGCACTTCGGAAGAACGGGTTATCCACGAACAGTTCCAGGCACTAGCCGACCGGATCAAATTGATTCTTGTCCGCAACAACAGCACCGCCATCAACGAGAGCGGACGCCAGCTCGACACATTCGTCGACGAGATCAAGAACCGGGGTAAGCAAGGGCGCTTGTCGAGCGAAGAGGCCCACTACTTCTACAGCGCGGCGTTCAAGGGCAAGCTGGAACGCGACATTGCCGCGGCGGACCTGGCAACAGGGGATGACATCGGCCCCGCCACGAGCAGGCTGGAAGCTTTGTGCAGCCTGATGGGACGCCCCGCGGAAATATTCGGCCACGTCGTGACCAAAACCATCATTGCCGACTTCGCCCAATCGTTCGAGAAGGCAATCGCGAATGAATTGCCGCCGGGATTGAAGGCGATGGACGAAGGCCCCTTGACCCCGCTGCCGGCGACCCTGCCGCCCGCATTGCAAGCGCTGGCCGATCGCTCGCGAGCCGCCGGGCTGCCCGGTAACGCCCGCCCGGTGTGATATGGATCCGGCGTGACGCAAAGCGTCAAGGCAACGCATCCGCCGCCGCGGATGCGTTGCACTGGCCCATGAAAAAAGGCCATGAAAAAAGGCCATGAAAAAAGGTGTTAGTGAATTATCACTAACACCTTTTTGAACTGCTGGTCGGGACGGCGGGATTCGAACTCGCGACCCCTTGCACCCCATGCAAGTGCGCTACCAGGCTGCGCTACGCCCCGAAAGACCGAAAGTATATCAGATGTCTTGAACCTTTGCGCTGCTCACTGCATATCGTCGTTGGAAGCAGGCCCGGGGTTGTTCGTGTCCCCAGCGTCCGTCTTCGAGACGCCGCCGTTCGCGTCGCTTGCACCTTGCCGGATACTGTCCAAGGCTTCGGCCAGCACGGTGGACACGCCGTTCAGTTCCGCGCGCAGGGCCTGCATTTCCGCACCGGTAAACCGCACCGCCGCGTCATGGTCATGAGGCGGCGCCTCGCGCGCATCGCCCAGGCGATTGCGCGCGCCGCTGATCGTAAAGCCCTGTTCATAAAGCAGCGAGCGGATGCGGCGTATCAACAGCACTTCGTGGTGCTGGTAATAGCGTCGGTTTCCGCGCCGCTTGACGGGTTTCAATTGGGTGAATTCCTGCTCCCAGTACCGCAGCACATGCGGTTTGACGCCGCACAGGTCGCTGACTTCGCCTATCGTGAAGTAACGCTTGGCCGGGATCGGAGGCAGGACAACGGCAGGTTCTGGTCGAGTCATGGTAGGAACGTTAGCGGCATGGCCCATGCGGCCCGGGACACATCGATGGCGAAGCCGGCCTAGTCGGCCGAAGACGGTTCGGCCGGGGTCGCGGTGCTTTCGACGATGCTCTTCAGCTTCTGGCTGGCGTGAAAAGTCACCACGCGCCGTGCCGCGATCGGAATGGTTTCTCCGGTCTTGGGATTGCGTCCGGGCCGGGGCGGTTTGTCGCGTACCTGGAAATTGCCAAAACCGGACAGCTTCACGGAGTCCCCCCGCGCAAGCGCGTCGCGGATCTCCTCGAAGAAGGTGTCGACAATGTCCTTGGCCTCGCGCTTGTTCAAACCGACCCGTTCGAACAATAGCTCCGCGAGTTCGGCCTTGGTCAATGTGCGTGGCTCGGAAAGCATGGTCTGTAATCCCCTTTCTTATCGCTGCGCGCGTCAGGCGCGTTGACGCGCGCCGTGGGCCTGGACCAGCCTGTCCTTGAGTCTTTCCAGGCAGTTGGCGACACGCGCCTCGTCCAGCGTTGCGTCAGTGTCCTGTAGCCAGAAGCGGAAAGCAAGGCTTTTTTCCCCAGCGGAATCATCGACTTGCGTCTGTTCTCGCCACACGTCGAAGAGCCGGACGTCCTGCACGATACCGAGTTTCGGGTCCTGGGCGATGGCTTGCGCGATAGTGTCCAGCATGGCTTGCGCGGGTAGCGCAGCGTCCACCCACAGCGCCAGGTCGCGCACCACCACGGGCTGGCGCGACAACTCGCGCACCTGCGGCAGGCGTCCTTCCAGCACGGCCTGCACATCCAGTTCGAACACCACGGGGGCGTGGGCGAGTTCCGCCTTTTGCGCCCAGCGCGGGTGCAGCTCGCCGATCCAGCCGATGGGCTTGCCGTCCAGCGCAATGCGGGCGCCGCGTCCGGGATGCAGCGCCGGATGCGGGGCCGCCTCGAAACGCAGCTCGGTACCGCGCGCGCCGAACAGCGCCTGCACATCCATCTTGACGTCGTAGAAGTCGACGTGGCGCGTCGGCATGCCCCATTGCTCTTCGACGTGCGGCCCCCAGGCCGCGCCGGCCAGCATCAAGGGCTGCCGCACGCCGGCGACGGCCAGCTCGCCATCGGCGATCGTCGCGTCGCGGAAGAACACGCGGCCGAGCTCGAACACCCGCACCCGCGACTGCTTGCGATTGGCGTTATGGACGATATTCGCGACCAGTCCCCCCAGGAGACTGGAACGCATCACAGCCAATTGGCTGGCGATGGGATTGAGCAGCTTGATGGGATCGGCATTGCCCGCATAGTCGCGTTCCCAGTCCGCTTCGACAAAGCTGAAGTTGACGACTTCCTGGTAGTCCAGCGCGGCCATATGGCGACGCACCGCATGCGGGCTGCGGCGCGCTTCCGGCGGCACGCGCATCTTGGCCAGCGCCATCGGCGGCTGGTCGGGAATGCGTTCGAAGCCGTGGATGCGCGCGATTTCCTCGATCAGGTCTTCCTCGATGAACAGATCGAAGCGATAGGACGGCGGCTCCACCACCACGGTGTCGTCCTGGATGCTGTGCGTCAGCCCCAGGCGGGTGAAAATTCCGGCAATCTCCTCGCGCGGGATCTTCACGCCCAGCACGCGTTCGCAGCGGGACAGGCGCATGCGCACCGGCTCGCGGCGCGGCAGGTTGACGGTCTTGTCTTCGATGGGGCCGCATTCGCCGCCGCAGATTTCCAGGATCAGCCGCGTGATGATTTCCAGATGTTCGGGGATATCCTGGTAATCCACGCCACGCTCGAATCGATGGCTGGCTTCGGAACTGAATTTGTAGCGCCGCGCGCGCCCGGCAATGGCCTCGGGCCACCAGAAGGCTGCCTCGACGTAGATATTCCGGGTATCCAGCGTGACGGCGGTGGCATCGCCGCCCATGATGCCGGCCAGGCTTTCCACGGCATCGCCGGCGGCGATCACGCCAACGTCCTGGTCCAGCGCGACGGTCTGGCCGTTCAGCAGGACCAGCGATTCGCCGGGTTTGGCCCAGCGCACCGTCAGGCCGCCGGAAATCTTGTCCAGGTCGAAAACGTGCGTGGGCCGGCCAAGCTCCAGCATGACATAGTTCGAGATATCCACGAGAGCCGACACCGAACGCTGCCCGGCCCGCTCCAGGCGGGTCTTCATCCACTGCGGGGTCGCCGCGCGGGCGTTCACGCCGCGGATGATGCGGCCTGCGAACCGGCCACACAGGTCCGGAGCCTGGATGTCGACCGGCAGCACGTCGCCGAAGGCAGGCCGGACCGGCTCGGCGGCCGGCACCTTCAGGGCGGCACCCGTCAGCGCCGCGACCTCGCGCCCCACGCCCAGGATGGACAGGCAATCCGCGCGGTTGGGCGTCAGCTTCAGCGTGAACAGCGTATCGTCCAGGTCCAGCAGGTCGCGCAGCGAGGCGCCCGGGGTGCTATCGGAAGGCAACTCCAGCAGACCTGCATGGTCCTGCGACAGGCCCAGTTCGCGCGCCGAGCACAGCATGCCGGCGGATTCGACGCCGCGCATCTTGGCCTTGCCGATGTTGATGTCGCCCGGCAAGCGCGCGCCGATGCGCGCCAGCGGCACTTTCAGGCCGGCCGCCGCGTTGGGCGCGCCGCAGACGATCTGCAAGCGCTCACCCGAGCCGTCGTCGACCTGGCACACACGCAGTTTGTCGGCATTCGGATGCGGGGCGATCTCGACGATGTGGCCCACGACCACGCCGGAGAACGGCGGCGCGGCGGATTGCAGGTCTTCGACCTCCAGACCGGCCATCGTCAGGCGATGCGCCAATTCTTCGGTATCGATGGCAGGGTTGACCAGCGCGCGCAGCCAGGATTCGGGAAATTGCATGATCAGCCGTAGATTATTCGTTGAACTGGCGAAGGAAACGCAGATCGCCTTCGTAGAATTGGCGCAGGTCGTTTACCCCGTAGCGCAGCATCGTCAGGCGCTCCAGGCCCGAGCCGAATGCGAAACCGATGTAGCGTTCCGGGTCGAGCCCGAAGTTGCGCACGACAACGGGATGCACCTGGCCCGCCCCGGATATCTCCAGCCAGCGTCCGCGGTTGGGGCCGCTGGTGAACATCATGTCGATCTCGGCCGACGGTTCCGTAAACGGGAAGAAGGACGGACGGAAGCGCACCGCCAAGTCGTCGCTTTCGAAGAAGCAGCGCAGGAAGTCCGTATAGACGCCCTTCAGGTCGGCGAACGATACGTCTTCGCCGATCCACAGGCCTTCGACCTGATGGAACATCGGCGAATGCGTGGCATCGCTGTCGACGCGGTAGGTACGTCCCGGCGCGATCACCTTGATGGGCGGCTTGTTCATGCGCGCGTAGCGCACCTGCATCGGGCTGGTATGCGTGCGCAGCAGCAGCGGCAGGCCCTGCGCGTCCTTCATGTCCACGTAGAACGTGTCCTGCATGGACCGGGCCGGGTGGTTTTCCGGATTGTTCAGCGCGGTGAAGTTGGTCCAGTCATTTTCGATTTCCGGGCCGTCGGCGACATCGAAACCGATGGAGCGGAAGATGGCTTCGACGCGTTCCCAGGTACGGATCACCGGATGGATGCCGCCCACGCCGCGGCCACGGCCGGCCAGGGTGACATCGATGGTTTCGGAGGCCAGGCGCTGCTCCAGCTCGGCCTGCGCCAGTTCGGCGCGGCGCTGGTTCAGCAGCTCCTCGATCTGCTGCTTGGCACGGTTCACCCGTGCGCCCATCTCGCGTTTCTGCTCCGCGTCCAGCTGGGCCAGCCCGCGCAGCATGACGGTCAGCGCGCCTTCCTTGCCAAGGAATCGTGCTTTGATGTTCTCCAGGGCAACCGCGTCGGGCGCGGCCGCGAATCGTTCTTTCGCCTGAGCGATCAGGTCTTCGACCAACTGTGTCATGGCATCAGCCTAGGAAGCGCGGCGCGAAACGCAGCCGTCAAAAACGCAAACAGGGCCATGACAGCCCCGTTTGCAGCAATGCGCGATACGTCGAAAAACGATCAGGCGGACAGGGCAGCCTTGGCCTGTTGGACAACGGCGGCAAAGCCGGCCTTGTCGCGCACGGCCAGGTCGGCCAGCACCTTGCGGTCCAGATCGATGGACGCCTTCTTCAGGCCGGCCATGAACACGCTGTACGTAACGCCGTGCTCGCGCACCGCGGCATTGATACGCGTGATCCACAGGGCGCGGAAGGTGCGCTTCTTGTTGCGGCGGTCGCGATAGGCATATTGCCCGGCGCGCATGACCGCCTGCTTGGCGATGCGGAATACATTACCGCGGCGGCCGCGATAACCCTTGGCGGCGTTGAGGACTTTCTTGTGACGGGCGCGGGCGGTAACGCCGCGTTTGACGCGAGGCATAGTGGATCTCCGTAATCTATCAAGCGAAAGGCATCATGGCCTTGACCGAGGCGACATTCGTCTCGTGAACCGCGGCCGAACCGCGCAGCTGGCGCTTGTTCTTGGTGGTCTTCTTGGTCAGGATGTGGCGCTTGAACGCCTGACCCCGCTTGATCGATCCGCTGCCGCGAACCTGAAAGCGCTTGGCAGCGCTTTTCTTGGTCTTCATCTTGGGCATGATAGTCCCTTACTTCCTTTCGGAGTGCGGTCCGTCGCCGGACGCAGGTTGATTAACATCATGGTCACGCAGGTGCTTGCCCGCAGGCGCCGCGACACCGGCCGCGACACCAACACACGCAAGGCTTCGAGGGCCTGAGGCCACCCGGACCACTTATGGGTACTGCCTGGCACGGCTAACATAAACCTGCCGGGACTACTGGTTTTCCGTCGCGCATATGCACACGCACCTGCACAACACGTACATACCTACTGAGTGCACAGGGCCACAGCAACGGCATGCGCTTTAGCCGGAAAGCCTTTGATTATATGGCATTTTCGCCACGCTTGTCGAACCGCCGGGCACGCGCATGTTGGCCGACTCGCCACACATGCGTCCCCTTATCCGGCTTGCGCCGGATCCGGGTATGCGGGCCCGCGAGGCGCCCGCCTGCCGGGCGCCGCTGCCTGTGCCCGACGGCCGGGTGGAAGCACCCTATCCCCTCCGGCCTCGATAGCGAGCACTGCCTGTCCACCTGCGATGCTGCCCTGCCGACCGCCAGCCGTCGGGCGCGACCCGGTCCCGCCCAAATGAAGTGTCGCTTCGCCGCGACGCAGCGGGAACCTCTCCTCCGTTTTTGAGTTTTCGTAACAATTATTACGTTCCCGGCCGTAGAGCAGGCGGCGCCGATCCAGGATCGGTATGACTGGATTAGCGCCGCCCCCATCACGAGCCGTTACAGAAGTTGCGCTCCCGCTCAAACTGCCCTCTCGAACATGGCCCGGACTTCCCGCCATCAATTCGCCGTCACATGCTGTCTCTAGCCTTCTGTGCGTCGCCGATCCAGGCGGCCTCGCCCCCTACGCCAAGGACACGCATACGATGACTTCCCGCCGTAAATTCCTCCAGAGCGTCGCCGGCTCCGGCCTGTCGGCCGCCGCGTTGGCCACGTTCCCGCCCGGCATCCGGCGCGCGCTGGCCATTCCCGCGCACCACGACACCGGCACCATCCAGGACGTCAAGCACGTCGTCCTGCTGATGATGGAGAACCGCTCGTTCGACAGCTACTTCGGCACGTTCAAGGGCGTGCGCGGTTACGGCGACCGCTTCGCGGCTCCCGCGGCCAACGGCCAGAACGTCTTCTTCCAGACCTATACCAAAACCAGCCCGCCGACGACCTACACGCCGTACCACCTGGATGAAACCCAGGGCAATGCGCAGCGCGCGGGCAGTACCCCCCATTCCTGGGCCGATACGCAGGCAGCCTGGGACCAGGGCCGCATGGCCCATTGGCCCGACGCCAAGAACCCGCTTTCCATGGGCTATTACGAGGAAGCCGAAGTGCCATTCCAGCGCGCGCTGGCCGAGGCCTTCACCCTCTGCGACCACTACCACTGCGGCATGCATACCGGCACCATCGCCAACCGCCTGTTCTATTGGACCGGCACCAACGGCCCGAACGGCCGCGACCCTTCCGAAGGCGGACCGGTCAATGTGGCGGTACTGAACAACCAGTACAACGGCGGCAACGACATCGGCCCGTCCACCGAAGGCTGGACCTGGACGACCTACGCCGACCGGCTGCAAAAAGCCGGCGTGAAGTGGAAGGTCTACCAGAGCCTGATCGACAACTACGGCTGCAACGAGATGATGAGTTTCCGCCACTGGCGCGCGGAAATCGAAAAAATGCCCGCCTCGCGGCGCCCGGTCTACGTGCCCAAGACCGACATCACCCAGGATGCCGGCCTGGCGGGCCCGGTCTACGACCCCTTGACCGACGACGCCCTGAGCCCGCTTGCCAAGGGCTTCGCCAACACCATGCCCCAGGGCTTCCTGGAAACATTCCGCGCCGACATCCAGGCCGGCCAGTTGCCGGAAGTCTCCTGGATCATCGCGCCGTCGGCGTACAGCGAGCACCCCGGACCGTCCAGCCCCGCCAAAGGTGGCTGGTACGTGCAGGAAGTGCTGGATGCGTTGACCGCCAATCCCGATGTCTGGAGCAAGACGGTCCTGCTGATCAACTACGACGAAAACGACGGCTTCTTCGACCACCTGCCGCCGCCCACCGCCCCTTCGCACAACCCGGACGGCACCCTGGCCGGCGGCTACACGCTGCCGGACAGGGACATGGCCGTCGAGTACCACAACTACACGCCGGCCACGGCCAGCCAGCCGGCCCAGGACGGCCGCCCTTATGGTCCCGGCCCGCGCGTTCCGATGTGGGTCGTGTCGCCGTGGAGCCGCGGCGGCTGGGTGAATTCGCAAGTGTTCGATCACACCTCCACGCTGATGTTCCTGGAGAAGCGTTTCGGCGTGCGCGAGCCGCAGATCAGCAAGTACCGCCGCGCCGTATGCGGCGATCTGACCAGCGCGTTCAACTTCGAGAACCCCAACAGCGAACCGCTGCCCACGCTGAACGGCAGTTCGACCAAGGACCAGGTCGACGCCCTGACCGCGGCGCAGCAGAGCGCGCCGAAGATCACGCCGCCCACGAGCGCGCGGATGCCCTCGCAGGCCGCCGGCGTTCGGCCATCGCGCGCGCTGCCTTACGAATTGGACGCCACCATCGACACGGATGCGCGGCATGGAACCGTGAAACTGAAGTTCTCCAATACGGGCGATGCCGGCGCCGTCTTCCACGTCTATGACAGGCTGCATCTGGACCGCGTCCCGCGCCGTTATATCGTCGAGCCCCGGCGGTCCCTTAAGGGCAGTTGGGCCGCCGGTGCGGACGATGACGGCAAGTACGACCTGTGGGTGCTGGGTCCCAACGGTTTCCACCGGCACTTCGCCGGCGACCTCAACGTCCTGGACGAGCGGGATGCGGCGGCGCCGGAAGTGGAATTCGAGCCGGACGGCAAGAGCGGCCACGTCCGCCTGACCGTGCGAAACGAAGGCCGGCGCGCGGTCGCATGCACGGTCAGGTCGAACCAGGCCTACGGCCCGCTGCAGGCGCGAGGCGGCGATTTCGACGCCGACCGCGACGGCGCCTGGACCGCCGACGTGCGTCCCGGCCATCAGGCCCGGATGACGCTTTCCTTGCGCGACAGCGGCAACTGGTACGACCTGATGGTGACGGCGGATTCGGACCCCGGCTTTATGCGCCGGCTGGCCGGCCGCATCGAGACCGGCCGCCATTCGGTGAGCGATCCGGCGCTGGGCGTGCCGGACGGCTTCTAAGGCGCGCCGCAAGGCACGGCCATCGGCGCGCAGGATCGCAATACGTTGCGCGCCGATGGTTGTCGCCCAGGCGACGGCCAGCGCTTATTGCCGGACTCAGGAAAAATGAACGGAGATGCCGCCCAGCGGCCCATAATCGGCATGCAAGGTGTCTCCGGGTCCCACCGCCACCGTGCGCGTGAAGGACCCCGCCAGGACGATATGGCCAGCCTCCAGTCCCATGCCATGCGGCGCAAGCTTGTTGGCCAGCCAGGCGACGCCCAGTGCCGGATGCCCGAGCACCGCCGCCGACACGCCCGACTCTTCGATGACGCCGTTCTTGAGCAGGATGGCCGCGACCCAGCGCAGGTCGATGTCCATGGGCCGGACCGGACGGCCACCCAGGACGATCCCGGCGCAGGCCGCGTTGTCGGCGATGTTGTCGACGATCGTGCGCGGATACCTGCTGCGGCCGTCGATGATCTCCAGCGCCGGGACGACGTAGTCCGTGGCATCCAGCACGTCGAACAGCGTGGCATCCGGACCTTGCAATGCCTTGCCCAGCACGAAAGCCAGTTCGACCTCCACGCGCGGCACGATCATCTTTTCCGTGGAGATGGTCTGGCCATCCTGGAAGAACATGGTATCGAGCAAATGCCCGTAATCGGGTTCGTCTATCCCGACCGTGCTTTGCATGGCCTTGGAAGTCAGGCCGATCTTGTGCCCGCGCAGGCGCGCGCCCCGGGCGATCTTGAGGTCGATGATGCGCTTCTGGATGGCGTAGGAATCGGCGATCTCCATGCCGGGGAATGTCAGTGCCAGCTGCGTGGCCGGCTGGCCGGTACGCTCGGCCTCCATCAGCATATCGGCGGCACGGGCACGGTCCTCGTCGTTGAGCATGGCGTCACCTTCAGGCGGTCGTGGCCGGGTCGTCGGCCACCGGGTTGGACAGAACGCCGATGCCCGGTACCTCCACTTCGACGACGTCGCCCGGTTTCAGGAAGCGCGGCGGATCGAAGCGCACGCCGGCGCCCACCGGCGTACCCGTGGAGATGATGTCGCCGGGCTCCAGCGTGGTCCAGATCGAGATGTAGCGGATCAGCTCGGCGAACGGGAACATCAGGTTCGCGGTGGTGTCGTGCTGCCGCTGTTCGCCATTGACGCGCGTGGTGACGGTCAGCGGCGCGGCCGGATCGAAGGCATCCGCGGTGACCATCCAGGGGCCCATCGAACCGCTCGCATCGAAGTTCTTGCCCTGGGTGACATTGAACTTGCCGTGGCGCAGCCAGTCGCGCACCGTACCCTCGTTGGCGCATGTCAGCCCGGCCACATGGGACCAGGCATGCGCGGCGGCGATGCGCCGGCCGCGCTTGCCGATGACGATGGCGATCTCGCCCTCGTAGTCCAGCTGCTCGGACTCAGCGGGACGCAGCAGCGGTTGGCCGTGGCCGACGAAGGAGCCGGGAAAGCGCGGGAACACGCTGGGATAGGCGGGTGGCGCGCTGCCATCCTTGTACTCCTCGTTGCGTTTGCCGTAGTTCACGCCGACGCAGATGATTTTCTCCGGCGACGGAATGGGCGGCAGCAGGCGCACGTCCGCCAGGCGCAGCGTTGCAAGCATGCCTTCGGCGCGCCGCGCCAGTTCGGGCAGCGCCTGCGCCGCCAGCGCGGCCCGCAGGCTGGCATGGCCCAGGCCGCCAAGATCGACGATATCGGCATCGCCACGCAGCAGGCCGAAACCGGCGCGGCCCTGATGTTCGAAGGAAAGCAGTTTCATGGCTCGAATCCAAAAAGGCGGGCGGGGTTGTCCACCATGATCTTGTGCAGCGTGGCGGCATCGCCGGCGTAGCGCGCCAACTGGTCCACCAGGCGGCCTTCGTCCGGCGTCGCTTTGACGGAAACCGGATGAGGCCAGTCGCTTCCCCAGATGACGCGATCGGGATTGGCCGCGATCAGGGCCTGCGCCAGGGGCACCACATCGTCCCAGGGCTCGCCCGCTTTCGATAGTTTTTCCGTCAGGGACAGCATCACCCAGAAATTGCCGCGCCCGAGCAGCTCGACCAGCTTGCATCGGCTGGGATCGCGCGGCCCCTCCGCCGGGTCGGCACGCCCCATATGGTCGATCAGCACCGGAATATCCAGGTCCTCGAACTGAGCCGCCTGGGCCAGGATGCCATCAGGCTCGGGCTGGAACTTGGCATACCAGCCCAGTTCCCGCAGGCGCGCGATGGACCGCCGGAACGCAGCCGGCTCCATGCTGATTCCCAGGCCTTGCCGTGTATAGCGCGCACCGCGCACACCGGCATCGTGGAGGCGGGCAATGTAGGCATCGTCGCGCTCGGCCAGGACGGCCGCATTGGCGCAGCCGCGATAGTTGGGCCCGGCGGCGGCCAGGCCATCCAGGACAACCTGGTGATCGGCGCCGTAGGTGGTCGCCTGCACGATGACCCCGCGTTCGATGCCCAGCAGCCGATGCAGCCGCAAGGCCACTTCGATGGTGGCGCCTGGCATCTCGTAGGCTGCTCCCGCACGCACCGGGTAGCGGTCGGCGGGCCCGAATACGTGGAACTGGCTGTCGCAGGATCCCGCGGGCAGGCGTGTGCGGGGCGCGGTGGGGTGGGGATGGAAGGATTGGTATTGCGCCATGCCGCTTACTCCTGTCCCAGCACCGCGATGAAATCGCATTCGACCAGCTTGTCGCCATCCAGGTCCGCCTTCATCGTGTGGCGCGCCGGACGGTCGTCGGGATCCGGAAAAGCGCGCAGCCACGCGGCGTTCAGGGCCGCGCGCTGGCCGCGATCGCGCATCCAGACAGTCATCTTCGCGATGTGGCCCAGCGACCCGCCCCCGGCCTCGACGATGCGGCGCACGTGGTCGAACATCAACTCGCACTGGCGCTCCAGCGTCTCGCCATAGGCCCCCGTGGCGGGATCGGTGCCCTGGATGCTGCCCGAATAAAGCATGTTGCCGATCCGGCAGGCGGCAGGGATGGGATTCTTGTGGCTGAAGCCTTCGGCGTAGATGCTGCGTCTGGTCATGACGATATTCCGGGTGGGTGAAGCGCGATGCGCCTTAATTGGCGGTGATGCCGGCGCGCTGGATGATGGGCGTCCAGCGGGCGTCCTCGGCCGCCAGGTAGCGGGTGAACGCCTCAGGCGTGCTGCCGCGCGCCTGCGCGCCGAGGTCTTCGAAACGCTTGATGATCTCCGGCTGTGCCAGGATGCCGGATAGCGCCTGGCTCAACCGCGACAGGATTTGCGGCGGCGTTCCCTTGGGTGCCAGCAGGCCCGTGAAGGTGGACGCCTCCAGGCCCTGCACGCCCGCTTCCGCGAACGTCGGGACGTCGGGCATGGACGGCAGGCGCTGCGCCGTGGTCACTGCCAGGGCCCGCAGCCGGCCCTCCTTGATAAAGGGCAGGGCCACCGAGATCTGGTCGAACTGGAAGTCCACCTGACCGCCCAGCAGATCGGTGTTCGCCGGCGCATTGCCCTTGTACTGCGCGGTGGTCCAGCGCGCCCCCGTCACATGCTGCAGCAGCTCGCTGACCAGGTGATTGGTGGTGCCCGCGCCCGGCGACGCCATGGTCAGCTTGCCCGGCTCCTTCCTGGCCAGCGCGATCAGCTCGCCCACCGTCTTCACCGGCAGGGATGGCTTCACCTCCAGCACCAGCGGGGTGTACGAGATCGAACTGATCGGCGCGAAATCGCGATCCCATTTGTAGGCCGCCCGCTTGAAGATCAGCGGACTGAACAGCAGCGGCCCATTGGCGGCCATGAACAGGGTGTAGCCGTCGGGTTCGGCGCGCGCCACAAACTCGCCGGCGATCATGCCGCCCGCGCCGGGCTTGTTGTCGACGATGAACGGCTGCCCCAGCGCGGCCTGCAATCCCGGCGCGATAAGCCTGGCGGCCACGTCGACGTTTCCACCGGGCGGATAAGGCACGACAATGCGCACGGGCCGGTCCGGCCAGGCGGCTTGCGCGTATGAGGTAAGGCCGGCCAGCGCAATCGCTGCGCAGGCCTGAGCCAGCAGGCGTCGGGTCATGAGGTTGTCTCCAGGCGTTCGTCGAGGTTGTGTCGATCTTGTGGTTGGTCGACCTTGCGGTTGGTCGACCTTGTAGGCAGAACTCTAGAAACTTGCATGCGGACCGACAATGCGGAAGTCCGCAAAAAGTCCAAATAATGGAACAAAATGCGGAACCCATAAGCAGCCCGCTAGGATGATCGTAAAGAAAATATCGAAAATAACGTGACAGGGTTTCCGCCCGTCACTGTGCGGCACCGATAAATGGTTCAATAATTGGACGCTAAATCGACATCCACCATGCGCATCGCCACACCCGAACTCACGCCTGAACAGATCTACAAGCTCATGACCGGCATCGTGGTGCCGCGTCCCATTGCGTGGATCAGCAGCCTGGGGCCGGGCGGCAAGGTCAACCTCGCGCCCTTCAGCTGCTTCACCTTCGTCTCGAACATGCCGCCGATGGTGGGTATCAGCATCGGACGCAAGGCCGGACAGCGCAAGGACACCGCGAACAACATCCTGGCGCATCGCCATTTCGTGGTGAACATCGGGGACGAGACGCTGCTCGATGCCATACATGCCAGCGCGGAAGAGCATCCTCCGGAAATCAGCGAGGTCGAACTCCTTGGACTGGACACCCTGCCCGGCGAAACGATAGCCACTCCCCGCCTGGCCGCCGCCCCCATCAGCCTGGAATGCCGCTTCCACAGCGTCACGCCGTACGGCGACACCGGTGCGGAATTCTTCGTCGGTGAAGTGCTGGTCTTTCACATCCGCGACGGACTGGCACGCGACGGCAAGATCGAAACGGAACGCCTGCGGCCGGTGTGTCGCCTGGGTGGGCCCAACTATGCGTCGCTCGGGACGATCGTTACCAAAAAAGCCGTGCGCCAGACGCCGAAGTCCATCATGCCGCGCGACACCGCGCCCGCGGCCGGGTCGGCCGACGACGCGGCGGCACCCGCATCCGCGCAAGCCCCGGCTTCGAAAGAAGTGCCATGACCGAGACGTCCGCCGACGACACCCCCGCCGGCGCGCAAACCGTTCGCCGCGCGATGGCCATACTGCGCCTGGTGGCCTGTGGCCAGGAACGCGGCGTCCGCCTGATCGATCTCGTGCGGATGTCGGGCCTGAACCGGCCGACGGTGCATCGCCTGCTGAAGACCCTGGCGCAGGAAGGCGCAATCGAACAGGATCCGGAAACGCGGCGATATCTGGTCGGCCCGGAGATCAACCTGCTGGGTCTGGCGCGCACCCGGCGCTTCCCCTTGCTGACCCTCGCGGACCCCTACCTGACCGAACTCGCGCATCAGGTCGGCGACACCGTGTTCCTGAGCATACGCCACGGCCACGACTCCATCTGTATCGGTCGGCGTACGGGACATCATCCCATCCAGGTCTTGTCCATCGAAGTCGGCGTACGTCGACCGCTGGGTGTGGGCGTGTCCGGCGTGGCGCTGCTGGCCAGTCTGCCGCCGCGCGAAAGCACCGCCCTTGTGGCGGCCAATGCGGCACGGCTGTCGGTGCTGGGCGAAAAGCAGGAAGACATCCTCGCCCGCGTGGCGACCGCTCGCGCCACCGGCGTGGCCCATGCGCCCGCGGGCCTGATGCCGGGGACGAGCGCCGTGGCGATCCCTGTCCCGGGGCCGGACGGCAACGCCCTGGGCGCTGTCACCGTCACCGCCATGGCCAACCGGCTCATGCAGGACCGCTACACGGAAGTCGTTCGACAGATGCGACTGGCCGCGGAGTCCATCGCGCGGCGATATGGGGAAACCTCGACGGGTGGACCTGGGCGACCTCCTAGATCGAACGCCGACAAAAGGCCGGCCTGAAGCGGAAGACATATCAAAGCCCGATCGACATCGACAGTTGCCACGACATGACGAGCTTCGCCGACTAGCCGGTGAGCGAACCGGTGCTGAGCTTGCCCGTAGTCGCGGGATCGGCATGGCCCGCTTGGCGCCATTGCAGCCTGCTCCTCAATACCTAAGAGCGATAGCGCTTCGAAGCAATGAAGCGTATACGTGTCGCGACATTCCGCGAACGGTAACGCCATCGTCGATGTCATATTGCAATGTGAGTGGTGCTGAGCGCCCCGGCCTGATTCCCGCATTTGGAGTGATATTCGCATGGATACCTCTCCCGCCCCCCACAACGACGACGCCCGTTCCAAAACGGCAGCGAAGGATAGGGCCATCTGGCTAGAGCTGCTCAAACTTACGCCTCAAATGGCCTGGATTGCACTCGCGGCCTGTCTCTTATTCCTCTTCGCGAGACCGCTATTGCATACCTTGGAGCAAGGACGTGCCATGAAGCTCGGGGTAGGAATCATACAAATCGAGATCGCACAGAAGCAGTTGATCCAGGCGGCGGCGGCGCAAGACCAGTCAATACCGGACACCCTTAAGGCGAGGATCGAACGCACTCCCCGGGAATTATTCGACGCTACGGTGCTCTGGCTGGACGACAACCCAGCAAGGAATCTCGCGCTTCGCCGCGCGCTCGTATCGTTGGGACTCATCGTCGACACTGCAACAAGCACGATGCAAGCCATGACGATGCTTAATGGCGGACACTACAATCTCATCATCTCGGATCTATACCGCAAAGAGACACCACAGGCGGATTGCCCAAAATCCGATAGCCCGGAAGACCCAGGCGGATGCGATCTGATAAGCCAATTGAATCGATTGTCCGAGAGAGAGAATGGAGGAAAGGAACTGGAACGCACGGATCCACCCGTCATTTTCTACGCATGGAACTACGTACCGTCATGGGGCTCCCCGCCCTATTCATTTGGCGCGACAAACCGCGTGGATGAGCTCTTTCATCTTGTCCTCGATGCCTTGGAGCGACGAAACACAGGAACGCCGGGCAGTTGAATCCCTGGCGCTCGGACGCGAGAGCAGCCCAAACGAATAGTGACCGGGCCAACCTTTTGGTGAATGACAGGCCGTTCAGCGATACCTATCATCTGCTTGCGTCCGATCTTCCATCAGCCGCCGAATCGACGCGAGGAATTCATTGGAAAGGCAACACGTTCCTCACGGTACCGCTTCACCTTGAGGAGGACATCATGCCACTCGCGCGCTATCTGACGGTTTCGGACCTTCGTACCGATCCTCCAGCAGATCTCACTTCGTCAAGGTTGAAGCTGATAGCTCAAGGGGACTCCTGGTTCTCCATAAATAAGTTATTCCTTTCCACTTCGCTGCTTAGAAGGTTGAACTTCTCAGAGGACTCGGTCATTCTAAGCTGCGCCTACCCCGGCGATGTACTGACGCACATGGTCGAGTGGCGTCGAGACCCGTATTTTTTTCGATACTTCGCTTCCCCAAACCTGGAAGAACAGTGGGACGGGCTCCTATTGTCTGCGGGGGGTAACGATCTCATTGCCGCGTTGGCGATCCTGCCCGAAGACGCCAATGGCGTGCCCAACCTGGCAGCCGAGAGACTGCTGCTGACCAAAGCCGAGCGTGCAAGCACGGGGCCGATCGACAGGTATGTCTCCCCAGACGGCTGGGCGAAATTCCGCGAGCATATGCTGGAGCAATACCGGGCATTGGATAGCGTGCGGGCGGGAAGCGCGAAGAACCGGAACGTTCCGATTTTCACTCATTGCTATGCCATCCCGCAGCCGCGAAACGTCGGCGCGGGCTTATCTGGTCCCTGGCTGTACAAGTCCTTGCTCGCGTATCAGGTCCCGCCGGCCGATTGGCTGCCGCTCAGCAAGCATCTAATCGACCTGTTGCACGACGAGATCATCGCCGCCGCGAAGCTCGTGAATTATCACGTTCTGGACACCAGGAACATGATCCCCCCTGCCTCGCCGGATCCTGGCGTGCGGGATCGCTACTGGGCTAACGAAATCCATCCGACGGCTCGCGGCTATGACTTGATCGCAGCGGAATTCGTCGAGATGATCGAGCGTGTTCTCGTCCCGGCCCATGGCGGACAAGGGCGTGCATCCACGCCGGTAGGCGGTCCCACACCCGCCAGCGTTGCGGCACCCGGTCCCTGACCAGCCATAATGCCTCCCCACGCCGAGCCTTTGACCATAGGGGACCTGGAATGGATTCGAGACTTTCGGAATTGCTCCTGGGTCCTGTCTTATCGTTTCGAGGCCTAAAGATCGATAGACACGCCGCGACATGGCAGTTGACGGCGCTTATTGCCATTCCCGAAAACGCCGCAATACCCATTTTCGCGGTTGAAGGACAGAGATGCCCGCCTCCGCTCAGCCTTTGGATGACCGGAGGGCTCAACATCCTTCGATACGACTGTTCCGTGAAGCTGGCAGATAAAGAGCGCCGTGTGAATTACGGAATCATGGGCACCAAGGGCTGGCACTTTACGGTACCGGCCAAGAATGCCCCGCCGCGGCTTGCCTACGTGTCCTGCAACGGTTTTTCGGAGCCGAAAGTTGTCCGAAACATGCGAAATCCGCTCGCTTTTGTGTGGCAGGACCTGCTCGCCAATCATGACGTCTTCTTCCGGGATCCAGAAAAGGAGTACCGGCTCGATAAGGAGCAGCGTTGGCATGAGTCGCGAACGCATGTCCATGGCTGGCAACGCTTCCATTTGCTGCTGATGGGTGGAGATCAGATTTATATGGACTCCATCTGGGAAGACATCGACGCGCTGAAGTATTGGCTTGGGCTATCGAGGGACGAGCAAGTGCATCACACGCTGCCGCAGGGGGCGCATGACGAGGTTGAAGGCTATTACATCAAACGCTATGTCGAGCGGTGGCTGCCGCAGAGATTGAAGGGATGGAGCCAGGAACAACGCCTTTCCGAATGCCCCGGCGCGCTCGCCTCCATTCCCACCATCATGATGTGGGATGACCATGACATCTTCGATGGATGGGGTTCCTACAGTGCGGCGATGCAGAGCTCGGATGTATTTCAAGCACTGTTTCGAGCAGCCAGGCGCACGTTTTGGGTTTTTCAGTTGCAGCATTCGATCGATGACCTTCCACCTCTCGTGGAACGCACTCCGTTGAGCGCAACCGACGATCCGGATTTCGAGAACGTCGACTGGGAAAAGGTACGCAAAAAGGGCGATCCATTGATGCTGCCGTTCCTGCCAATGCAACCAGGGTTCTCTTACACGCACGCGGTCGGGCCGATAGAGATCGTCGTCATGGACCTGCGGACCGAGCGCTCGTTTACCCAAATCCTCGGCCCTGCTTCATGGCAGTCGATGTTGACGTGGCTTCGGGACACGGGGCGTCGCGGATGCCACCATGTCCTTGTTCTATCCAGTGTTCCGGCAGTCCACCCAAAGCTCACGCTCGCTGAAAATGTATTCGACCTGACAGGCTCGGAACACGTGAAGGAAAGCAATGCCGATGATCTGAAGGATCACTGGAGTCACGACAGCCACGACGGAGAACGAAAGCGCCTATTCCGGAACCTGATAGAAGCTGCATGCCTGCGCCAGCTCAGGGTCACGCTTGTTTCCGGCGATGTTCATGTTGCCGCTTGGGGTTACGTTGCACGCAACGACGCGACCCCCGGAACGAATTGCCTGCGGGTCCATCAGCTCACGGCCTCGGGCGTAGTGCATCCCACATTAACGGGACTTTTCGAAAAGGCGTTCCTCGCATACTTGAACGAAGCGGCAAATCATAAACAGGACATCGACTCGGAATACACGGTGGAAATGATGCTGTTTCCTGGACACCGGTCGCGGATTCTGGCGGCTCGCAATTGGTTGGCCATGGAGACCGACAGCGACCTGCGGCTTTGGGCCACCTGGCGCGCGGAAGCTGGAAATGGATTCTCGAATCACCTCCTGGCCATACACCCTGTCACCATAAGAGGCACATAGCGCCGGGGCCGGAAAACCGTACCCCTCGTAAGAAAACGGCCCACAGCCAATGCGATGGAACGGACGACGGTTCGCGGATCAAAGCGGTTGCCGCAGCTGAACGCCTTCCGCAATATGGCAGGCCTCCACCCGCCGCGCGCCTTGCAGATCCGCCGCCGTCCGCGCGACCCTGAGCACGCGATGCGCCGCCCGGCCGGACGCATTCAGGCTGACCATCGCGCGCCTGAACAACCCGCGTGCCTCTTCGGACAGCACGCAATGCGTATCCAGTTCGCGCGCGTCCAGGCATGCGTTCAGTTTTCCCTGCCGGCCCAGCTGCAGCTCGCGACACGCCAGCACGCGTGCCCGCACCGCGGCGGATTCTTCGCCCGCCGGCGCGTCCATCCAGTCCGGGTCCGGTGGCGGCAATTCGATCTGCAGGTCGATGCGGTCCAATAAGGGACCGGATAGCCGGGAGCGGTAGCGGTCCGCCTGCTCCGGCGTGCAGCGACATGGGATGCGCGGATGGCCGCGCCAGCCGCACGGGCAGGGATTCATGGCTGCGATCAGCTGGAAGCGGGCCGGGTACTCCAGGGTATGCGCGGCGCGGGCGATCGACACCCGTCCCGATTCCAACGGTTCGCGCAATGCCTCCAGGGCGCGTCGGTCGAACTCCGGCAGTTCGTCCAGAAACAGCACGCCGTGATGGGCGAGGCTGATTTCGCCCGGACGCGGCCGTGCCCCGCCGCCCACAAGGGCGGCGGCAGTCGCGCAATGATGCGGCGCCCGGAACGGCGGCCGCGCGCTGAATAGGGCATCGCCCGCCGCTAGCCCCGCGATGGCGGCTACCTCCAGAGCCTGGCCATGTGACAACCTCGGCAGCAGTCCCGGAAGCCGATGCGCGAGCATGCTTTTGCCGGCACCCGGCGGCCCCACCATCAACAGGCTGTGGCCACCGGCTGCCGCGAGCTCCAGCGCGCGGCGGGCACCGCCCTGCCCGCGCACATCGGACAGGCAGGGCCCGTCGGGCGCCGGCGGCCAAGGCGCCGGCGCGGCGCGCGGCAGCGTCTCGGTGGCGCAAAGATGTCCGACCACGTCAGCGAGCGTGCGCGCCGACAACACTCGCAGGCCTTCCACATGGGCAGCCTGGGCCGCGCTGGCGGACGGCAGCACCAAGGTCGCGTCGGGCTGCTCGCCGACCACGCCCAGGGCGATGGCCAGCGGCGCCGCGACCGGCACCAGCACACCGGTCAGGGAAAGCTCGCCGGCCAGGACCAGGCCGGACAGGCATGTCGGCCCGGACCGGTCCCGCAGTTCCGGCATGGCGATTTGCCCGGACGCCAGCAGAACGCCCACGGCGATCGGCAGATCGAAACGCGCGGACTCCTTGCGCAGATCCGCCGGCGACAGGCTGACGGTCAGGCGGCCGGCAGGAAATTCGAAACCGCTGTTCTGGATGGCCGCGCGCACCCGTTCACGGCTTTCGCGTACCGCCACGTCAGCCAGTCCCACCACCGTGAAAGACGGCAAGCCAGGCGCCAGATGGGTTTCCACGCGCACGGGCACCGCACGCAGCCCGATCAACGCCCGGCTGTTCAAAACGGCAAGACTCATGGGCGCGCTTTCCTCGAAAACAAAAGCGCAGTATGCATAGAACCCATGGGGCGGATCGCCCGGGCGGGATGAATCCGGCATTGCCCCGGGCCCAGGCCGCGCGACATACAGCAGGTGACCCGCAGCCGCCGGCCCTTTTCGACAATGACGGCCTGGCCGGTCCACGCCTGCGCGCACAGCGCGATACCGGCCTGTATGACGAATCTGCAGTTCATGATGTCTGCTCCATTTTCTGGGTCAAAACGGGAACGGCACGCCGGCCTCGCGCGCAACGCGTTCGACGTCGGCCATCGTATCGGCGGGAAGCGCCAGACCGCGCGCGCGGTTCTCCGCGTCGGCCTGTACCTCCATTTCGCCGGGGTAATAGACCTGGCGATGTCCCGGCGCAACCGGGACATCCTTCAGCGATGCGATATAGGCGTCGATGCGGCGGTTGAATTCTTCCATGGGCTGGAAGGCCGCCACGTTCAAGGCAATCATCAGGTGACCCGCGCCGCTGCGATTGACGGGGTCATAGGGACCGTGGACACGGTCCAGGAACTCGCTGCCGGACAGCACGCCGGACAATACGTCGACCATGACGCCCATCACATAGCCCTTGTGTCCGGCCATGGGCAGAATGAATCCTTCCAGCGCCGCCTTCGGATCGGTGGTCGGATTGCCCTGGGCATCGATCGCCCAATGCGCGGGAATCGGCTCGCGCCGCTTGTTGGCGAGGTAGATCTTGCCGCGCGCGACCCCGGAATTGGCCATATCCATGACCACCGGCGGATGGCTGCCGCCCGGCGCGGCGATGGACCACGGGTTGGTGCCGATCTTCTTCTTCAGCCCGCCCCAGGGCGCCATATTGGGCCCCGCGTTGCTCATCAGCATCATGACGCAACCCTGCTCCGCGCCGATGCGCGTGTAGTACATGCAGGTGCCGAAGTGATTCGAATTACGGATGGAGACGACGCCCACGCCATGCTTGCGCGCACGTCCCACGGCCTCGTCCACCGCGCGGCGCGCCACGACCTGGCCCACGCCATCGCCGCCGTCCATGACGGCGACCGCGCCGGCATCCACTGCGATATGCGTTTGCGTCACGGCCTTCATCGCGCCGGATCGCAGCCGCGCGTAGTACCAGCCCAGGCGCAACATGCCGTGCGATTGGTGGCCCCACAGGTCGGCCTGCACCAGGGTATCGGCGGCGAGCATGGCATCGTCGGCCGGTACGCCCGCGCTTTCATAGACGGAGGCGGCAAGTTCGCGCATGCGCGCGGGATCCACACGCTTGCCGCCCTCCTGGGCAGCTATAGAGTTTTCCATGATGATTCCTGTGAATGTCGATGTCGATCGCGAGCGGACGTCCTGATGCGGCGTACGAATACATGGGCTGCCCAGCTGTTTCCATGCGGGCGACCATGGCCCGCCCTCGGACCTGGAAAAGCCGTGGGCGTCCCTCTGCTCTATCGTTCGCCGTGCGGCATTAGGCCGACCGCGGCGGCAGAAACCGTGCTGCACCACGCCGCGGCGGCACTCGCGGAACTGCAACACATGGGCACGGCGCTGGGCCGTTTCGCCTCGGGGCTGCAAGGCGCGGCTGCCCACGCTGAGTTTCGCCGACGTCCTGGACGAGCGCCTGATCGAGCTGCACGCGGAAAGCGCCTATAACACCAAACTGGCGCAACAGGCCGCGCTGATCGGCAGGGATATTCGCATGAAGATACGCGTCAATAGCTTCGATGCATTGTGCCGCATGGTGCACGCCGGATTGGGGATTTCCTTCGTGCTGAAGCAGCTGGCCGATATGTATCAGGACATTCTGAACATCGTCGCGGTGCCCCTGTCGGACGCATGGGCCAACAAGCGCATCCTGATTGCCTATCGATCCGAACACACCCTGTCGGCGTCCGGGCGCACGCTGCTGGAATTCCTCACGCGGCAATTCCTGACGCGCCTGGCCGAAACCCATGCGGGATCGCCGTCCGAAGCAGGGGAACCGGCGAATACCGCGCCGCGCGCCCCGCGGGCTTGCTGAAAGCCGTAGGCGCCAGCCCTACTCCTGGATGGAGGAGGACGTCTTCTTTCCCTGCTCGGCTTCGAGCGCATTGATGCGCGCTTCCAACGCGCTTACCTGGGCGGCCAGCTGGTCGGCCCGGGCCACGGTGCGGGCGAGCAGCTCCGCCTGCACATCGAATTCTTCACGGGTCACCAGGTCCAGCCGCGAAAATCCCTGGGCCATCATGGCGCGCACATTGCGTTCCAGGTCGGCCGCGGGGCTGCGGGCGATCAGGTCCGAAATGTTTTTCTGCAGGTCTTCCATCCATTGCGTGGCATTCATGGCTTCCTCACACCGAATCCGTCGATAAGCGTCAGTGTAGAGCGTCGGGCGTCGGGGCGCGAATGTCGGGCGGAAGCGTATCCGCCCGGAACCCCTATGGGCGCCCGGTCGCAGAGTGTTACCTGTGTGAGCAATGCCGCCCGGAACACCGCCTTCGGCCGGTGATGCCGCAGCAATTTGCTACATAACCCCCCCCGCAGCGAGGCTAGCCCGCGCTTGCACGCACCCCGAAATGCACCACGAACGAGCACGCCTCCATACGGTGCGCACCAATTCGGTGCCTCTGGGCGGCATGCGCGCACGCGCCGTCGGCAAAACACCGTCTGCCCAGGCCTAAAAAAGTGGCACCGAATTTGCTTTACACGCAGGGCCAACGTGCAACCAAGAGAGGAACCAGCCATGAAACTCATCATCGCCATCATCAAGCCCTTCAAGCTCGACGAGGTGCGTGTGGCTTTGTCCGGAATCGGTGTCCAGGGACTGACGGTAACGGAAGTCAAGGGCTTCGGCCGGCAGAAAGGCCACACCGAACTCTATCGCGGCGCTGAATATGCCGTGGACTTCCTGCCCAAGCTGCGCGTCGAAGCCGCCGTGCCGGACAGCCTGGTCGAACAAGCCATCGAAACCATCGAACAAGCCGCGCGTACCGGAAAAATCGGCGACGGCAAGATCTTTGTCGCCGCGCTCGAACAGGTTATTCGTATCCGTACGGGCGAAGCCGGCGAAGCAGCACTGTAAACACCAATAAGGACGCTACTGGAGCCATAACAAATGGATAAAGCAGATATCTCGTGGATGCTGGTCTCGACACTGCTGGTGTTGATGATGGCAGTGCCCGGCCTCGCCCTGTTCTACGGCGGACTGGTACGCAGCAAGAATGTATTGTCGGTCCTGATGCAGGTGATGGGGACTTTCGTCGTTGGCCTGGTGTTGTGGTTCGTCTACGGCTATTCGCTTGCCTTCACCGAAGGCAACGCCTACTTTGGTGGCTTCTCCCGCGTCTTTTTCTCGGGCATGTTCTCCCCCGCCGACGGCAAGTACGCCATGACGGGATCGCTGACCGAAATCCTGTTCGCGTCCTTCCAGGCGACGTTCGCCGGCATTACCTGCGCCCTGATCGTCGGTAGCTTCGCCGAGCGCGCGCGCTTTTCCGCGGTGCTGCTGTTCACCGTTATCTGGTTTACCTTCGCCTACGTGCCCATCGCGCACATGGTGTGGTTCGCTTCGCCCACCGTGCCCGGCCTGATGAACGCCAAGGGCGCCCTGGACTTCGCGGGCGGCACCGTGGTGCACATCAACGCCGGTATCGCCGGCCTGGTCGGCGCCTATGTCATCGGCAAACGCGTGGGCTACGGACGCGAGTCCATGCAGCCGCACAACCTTCCCATGGTGATGATCGGCGCTTCGCTGCTGTGGACCGGCTGGTTCGGCTTCAATGCGGGTTCCGCGCTGATGTCCAACGAGCAGGCCACGCTGGCCTTCTTCAACACGATGATCGCCACCGCCGCCGCCGTGCTGGCATGGCTGTTCACGGAATGGGCGCTGAAGGGCAAGCCTTCCATGCTGGGTGCGGCCTCCGGCGCCGTCGCCGGCCTGGTGGCGATTACACCCGCCGCGGGACTGGTCGGCATGGTCGGCGCCTTCATCATCGGCATCGCGGGCGGCGTCATCTGCGTGTGGGGCGTCAACGGCCTCAAGCGCCTGCTCAAGGCCGACGATGCGCTGGACGTGTTCGGCGTGCACGGCGTGGGAGGTATCACCGGCGCGCTGCTGACCGGCGTGTTCAATGCGCAGGTGCTGGGCGGCCCCGGCCTGAAGACGGCCGGCGAGATCGGCGGCCAGCTGTGGGTGCAGTTCGAAGGCGTCGTACTGACGCTGGTGTGGTCCGGCGTCGTCGCCTGGATCGCCTATAAGATCGCCGACATGGTGTGCGGCCTGCGTGTGCCGGAAGACGTCGAACGCGAGGGCCTGGACACGACCTGCCACGGCGAATCCGCTTATCACAGCTGATCGCATGAATCGCCTCGTATAAGGCAATCCCGAAGTGAAAAGGGCGCTCCCGGCGGAGCGCCCTTTTCTTTTGGCCGGCGCCGCAACGGACAAGCTCGTTCAGGCCCGTCCAAAAAAGTACGCAGTCGCGGTCGCGATCGCGCCCGATCTGCGTATCCGTTCATCGCGGCATTTCTGCCGATGGATGTGACTGCGGCCAATCTGACTTCAAACCACAACCGGTTGCGCTACCTCGAGCGTGGTTTTACATTGCAACCATCATGGACAGCACGAGGGACGCCTGCGGGCGGCCAGTGCATACCAGGACTACGTGCTAACGGAAAAAGGACGCGGCCTGTTCACGCTGCTGGTCGCCCTGCGTCAATGGGGCGACGCGTATTTCTTCGAACCGGACGAAGCGCACGCCGTTCTCGTCGACAAGGCGACGGGTGGCCCAGTCCAGACGCTGGAGCTTCGCTCGCAGGAAGGCCGGGTATTGACGCCGGAAGACACAATGGTCATCCATCCGTCTGCGAAAGCCTCGCGCCGGCCCCCCCTGGGCGGACGAAAACGCGCGGCAAAAACGGCCGGCAAACGCTGACAAGCCGGCCGACTCGCCGCGCGGCTCGCGCCGGACGCGGTGTGAACCCGGGATCCCATCGAGCCGTTCCCGGGGGGGGGACGGCTTTACTCTTCCCGCCCCGTCTCGGCGCCGTCGAGCTGGTGATACTCCAGCCAGATTCCATTCAGGATGCCGAAACACACCGCCAGGCCCAGCCCCAGCACCCACGCGAAATACCACATGCCTCGCTCCCTGTTTCAGTAAAGGTCCGGATCGGTGGACAGCGCCTTGATCGTGGACCGTCCCCACATCACCTTGAACGCCCATGCCGTATACAGCAGCACGATAGGCAGGAACACCACCGTCACGACCAGCATGATGAACAGCGTCATATGGCTGGAGGACGCGTTCCATACCGTCAGGCTGGATCGCGGGTCCACGCTGCTGGGCAGGATGAACGGGAACATGGACAGGCCCACGGTGGCGATGATGCCCGCCGCCGACAGCGACGAACCGGCAAAGGCAGCCCATTCCCGGCCGCTCCTGATGCCGATCAGCGCCAGCAGCGCGCCGGCGAAGCCCAGGACGGGCGCCACGAGCATCCACGGATAGACACGGAAGTTGTCCAGCCAGGCGCCGGGAGCGGCAAGCGCGCCGGCACGCAGCGGATTGGAGGGGCCCGCCGGATCGGCGAGTCCTTCCAGGCGATAGCCCAGGCCGCCATGCGCGGCGAAGACGTACCCCGCGGCGAAGAGAAGGATCGCCAGCAGCGCGGCGAACGAACCGATGCGGCGCGCCCTGTCGCGGACCGCGCCGTGCTCGACCTTCATCGTCAGCCAGGCGGCGCCATGGGTGACGAGCATGGCCACGGACAGCAGGCCGCAAAGCAGCGAAAACGGCGTGAACAGGCCCAGGAAGGCGCCTTCGTACGTGGCGCGCAGGTCGCCGTCCAGACGGAACGGCACACCCAGCAGCACGTTGCCCACGGCAACGCCGAAGACCAGCGCAGGAACCAGGCCGCCCACGAACAGCGCCCAGTCCCAGCCGCTGCGCCAGGCGGGCGCCGTCCGCTTCGAACGGTACTTGAATCCGACCGGCCGCAGGATCAACGCGGCCAGCACCAGGAACATGGCCAGGTAGAAACCGGAAAAGCTGACGGCGTAGACGAAAGGCCAGGCCGCGAAGATCGCGCCGCCGCCCAGGATGAACCACACCTGGTTGCCTTCCCACGTGGGAGCGATGGCATTGATCGCCATGCGTCTCTCCCGGTCGTCGCGGGCGACGAAGGGCAGCAGCGCCGCAACACCCAGATCGTATCCGTCGGTCAGCGCAAAACCTATCAGCAGCACACCCATCAGCGCCCACCAGATGACGCGCAGGGTCGGGTAATCGAGGGGAATTTCCATATCCGTTTCCTTATTCCGCGGCCGCCAGGCCTCCGGTCGCGTCCGGCGCCCGTGGCGTCGGCTCGTAATGGCCATAGGGACCGCGCTTGACGGTGCGCACGATCAGGCCGACCTCGACGACGGCCAGCGCGCCGTACAACAGCGTGAAACCGACGATCGTGGTCCACAATTGGGCAACGGTCAGGCTCGAGACACCCAGGAAGGTCGGCAGCACGCCATCCACCGCCCAGGGCTGGCGGCCCAGTTCAGCCAGAACCCAGCCCGCTTCGGCCGCGATCCACGGCAAGGGCATGATCAATACGGCGGTGCGCAACAGCCAGCGCGCATCGAAACGCCTGCGCGCCGCCATGACGCACGCCACACCGAATACCGCGATCTGCAGGAAACCGATCAGGGCCATAATGCGGAAGACCCAAAACATGACCGGCACATTGGGCACGGTGTCCCACGAGGCCTTCTCGATGGTGGCGGCGTCGGCCTTGCGCGGGTCGTCGACGTAGCGTTTGAGCAGCAGGCCGTACCCCAGATCGTGCCGGTGCCGTTCGAACTGCGCTCGCGCGGCGGTGTCGCCGGGATCCCGCTTCAGGCGCTCCAGGGCATCGTAGGCCTGCACGCCGCTTTCGATACGCGACTGCGCGACGGCGACCAGCTCGAATATGCCGGCCACGGGCCGGTCGATGGAACGCGTGGCGATCAATCCCAGCACGTAGGGGATCTGCACCTCCGCATAGGTTTTGCGGTCCGCCAGGCTGGGGATACCGAAGGCAGTGAAGGCCGCGGGTGCCGGCTCGGTTTCCCACATGGCCTCCAGCGCGGCCAGCTTCATTTTCTGATTATCTGTCAGCGCATAGCCGCTTTCGTCGCCCAGCACCACCACCGAGAGCGCGGATGCGAGCCCGAAGGATGCCGCCACGGCGAAGGAACGCTGAGCGACGCCCCGCCATTTCCCGCGCAGCAGCATCCATGCGGATATGCCCAGCACGAACACCGATGCGGTGGCGTAGCCGGCGCTGACGGTATGCACGAACTTGGCCTGGGCAACCGGATTGAACAGCACTTCGCGGAAGCTGCTGACCTCCATGCGCATGGTGTCCGGATTGAAGATGGCGCCCACCGGGTTCTGCATCCAACCGTTGGCGATAAGAATCCACAATGCCGACAGATTGGAGCCCAGGGCCACCATGAAAGTCACGAACAGATGGCCGCGCTTGCTCAGGCGCTCCCAGCCGAAGAACATCAGTCCGACAAAGGTGGCCTCCAGGAAGAAGGCCATCAGCCCCTCGATGGCCAGCGGCGCCCCGAAGATATCGCCCACGTAATGCGAGTAATACGACCAATTGGTGCCGAACTCGAATTCCATAGTCAGGCCGGTCGCCACACCCAGGACGAAGTTGATGCCGAAGATGGTGGCCCAGAAGCGGGTGACCGTCCGCCAGATGGGCTTGTCGGTCATCACATAGATGCTCTCCATGATGACCAAGATAAAGGACAGGCCCAGCGTCAGCGGGACGAAAAGGAAGTGGTACATCGCCGTCAGGGCGAATTGCAGGCGGGACAGTTCGACTACGTCCATGGGATCGGCCTTGAATACGTAACGGCGACATCGTAGGGCCGGCTTTCGGCCCGCTCCATGACTTAGCTCAAACGAGGCGCGAAAATACGCGGGCACACTGCTAGGGCCTGTTAACGCCCCGTCCCCGAGTGCACGTCGATGTCCGCTGAATCCCGCCATGCCGCTCCGCCGGCGCCCGCCGCCCGTGCCGCCACCGCCGCCAGCCTGCGAGGGCTTGCGCGCGGCGATGTCCGCGCCAGCCGCCGCGTGGCCCTGCTCACGGCCCTGTACACGGGCTGCGTGGCGGCATGGGCACTGGCATTGACCGAAGTCCTCGTCCAGGCCGCGTCAGCCGGCGCGCTGCTGGGCCTGGCGGCCGCCACCGGGGGGCGGATATGGCTATCGCGGGCAATCGCGCGCGCCGCGGCGTGGCAGGCATTCCACATCAAGTCGCGGCTGCGCCGCCAGACCGCCAGCGCGGCGCTGGCCGACACACTGCCCGGTACCGCCACCGGCGTGGCCATGTCCGCCATCGTCGACGAGATCGAAGCGCTGGACGGCTACTTCAGCCGCTACCGCCCCGCGGAACTGGAGGCGCGCATCGGCCCGCTGCTGATTGCGGCCGCGGTGGCCCCGGCCAGTCCGGTGGCCGCCGCCATCCTGCTGGCGACGCTGGTCCCGTTCGCGGCCGTCATGGCGTTGGCGGGCGGCGCCGCCAGCATGGAGGCCACGCGGCAATTCGAGGCCCTGGCACGCCTGTCCGGCCACTTCGTCGATCGCGTGCGCGCCCTCCCCGTTATCCTCGCTTTCCAGGCCGAGGCGGCCGAAACCGCGCGCGTCGGCACCGCCGCTCGGGATGTCAGCCGCCGCACCTTGAACGTGCTCCGCATCGCGTTCATCTCTTCAGCCGCGCTGGAGTTCTTCTCCGCGATTTCCGTTGCTCTGGTAGCCGTGTACTGCGGCTTCTCGCTGCTGGGCCTGCTGCCCTTCAAACCGCCGGAAGCGCTGGACTTTCCGGCGGCGTTCTATGCGCTGGCCCTGGCACCGGAGTTCTATGCGCCGTTGCGGCGGGTGGCGGCCGCCTATCACGAGAAACAGCTCGGCGAGGCCGCCGCCAGCCGGTTGCAGCCGCTGTGGCAAGCGTTGTCCGCGCCCCTGGCCGAGCAGCCGCAAGGCAATGCCGATGCAAGGTTTCGCTCGCACCCGGCCGACCTGGCCGCGCCGGCCGTGCATTACCGTGCCGCCATCGTCGCCGCCGGCGACCTCGACATCGGCCCGGTCGACCTGGACGCGCCGGCCGGCGCGCTTACCGTCATCCAGGGGCCGACCGGAACCGGCAAGACCACATTGCTGGCAGCCCTGATGGGACGAGCTCCCCTCAAATCCGGCGACATCGCCATCGGCAACGGGCATGGCGCGATCCAGGCAACCGGCCCGGAAGGCATTTCCTGGGCGGGCCAGGCGCCTGTTTTCCTGCCGGGCACCATACTGGAGAACCTGATGGCCGCCGCCCCCGGCATAACACGCGAAGCTGCGCTCGCCATGGCGATGCGCGTCGGCCTCGGGCCGGCGCTGCGGCGACGCTCGAACGGCGGCGACACCGTGCTGAACGAACGGGGATCGGGACTGTCCGGCGGCGAGCGGCGCCGCCTGGCGCTGGCACGCGCACTGCTGAAACCCGCACCCCTGCTGCTGCTGGATGAACCCACGGCGGACCTGGACAGCGCCGCCGAGAAAGCGATGGTGCGGCTGATCGGCGAGACGGCCCGTGGCCGCACCGTGATCGCGGCAACCCATTCCGACGCGCTGGCGGCGGCGGCATCGCACACGGTGAGGCTGGCATGAACCTGTCCACGCGTTTCCCTGCCGGAATGCCGGCACGCCGCGATGTCGTCGTGGAAGATCCGGCGCAACAACGGCACGGCTCCCCGGTGGAACGGTTCCTGCACATTCAGGCCAGCCGGCGGCGCGGCGAACTGGCCCTGGCGGCGGCATGCGGGGCGATCGCGGCCAGCGGCGCCACGCTGCTGCTGGGCCTGTCGGGCTGGTTCCTCGCCGGGGCCGCGCTCGCCGGCAGCGCCGGGCCCGCGGCCGTCCAGGCCTTCAACTACCTGCTGCCCAGCGCCGGCATGCGTGGCCTGGCGATATTGAGGACCGCGGGCCGCTACGGCGAACGGCTGTTCGGGCATCGCGCCGCCCTCGCCGCGCTTGCCGAACTGCGCCCCGCGCTGTTCGCGGGCATCGCGGCCGCGCAGCCACGGGACGCGCTCGCGCTATCCAGCGGAGAAGCCTCGGCCCGCTTGGTGCAGGACGTCGCTGCCGTCGAAGCCGCCTTCGTACGGCGGCCGGCACCTTGGGTGGCGGCTACCGCCATGGGCACGGCGGTGGCCGTCCTGGCGCTGGTCTCTCCCTGGGCCCCCGCGATCTTCGCAACCGGCATGGCATCCCAACTCATCATCGGACGCCGCCTGGCGCGGCGGGGGTGCGACGCGGCCGGGCGCGATGCGCTGCGCGCCTCGGGCGCGTTGAAGCAGGTCGTCGGGGCATACCTGCCGGCCACGGCGGAGCTGCGTTGCTTCGGGCTGGTGCCGCGCGCGGTGGACGCCATCATGGCGCGCGACGCCGAGCTCGGCGCAGCCGTCCTGCGCCGCCATCAGGCGGAAGCCGATATGGCGGCCCTGCACGCGGGCATCACCGCCGCGACGGTGCTCGCCGTCGCGGCCGTGGCCGCTGCCGCGACATTGCCCTCGATGGCGCTGGCCGTACTGGCGTCGCTGGCCGCGATGGAAGGCGTCGCCCCCATGCTGCAGGCCGCGCAGCAGCAAGGCGCGCTGCAAGAAGCCACCGCGCGCCTGGACGCCGCGATGGGCCGAGCCCCGTCCTGCCCGCGATCCGGAGCAGCCGTCGCGACGCAGGCGCCCGGCGACACGGCCGCATCGCCGGCACGGGACGCAGGCGTCATGACATCTGGCGAAAGCCCCGCACTGGAAATCGACGGCAGGCACTTCCGACCGGGCGACCGCGTCGGCATCGTCGGTCCGTCGGGCTGCGGCAAGACTGCCATGCTGGAGAGCCTGTTGGGTTTGCGTGTGGCCGAAGCGGGAAAATTCCGTGTCGGCGGACGAGCCGTGGAGGGCGGCGCCATGGGCTGGGCTCGATCCTGCTTTGCCTACGCGCCCCAGGAAGCCCGGATCCTCACCGGCACGATCGCGGACAATCTGCGGCTGGCCGCGCCGCTCGCGGACGAGAGTATCCTCTGGCGCGCGCTGGCGGACGCGCAGCTGGACGCACGCGTGCGCGCCATGCCGAACGGACTGCTTACCTGGGTCGGCGACGGCGGCGTCGCGCTGTCCGGAGGCGAATGCCGGCGCCTCTCGCTGGCGCGCGCTCTGCTGCGGCCGGCGCCGTGGCTGCTCCTGGACGAACCGACCGAAGGACTGGACGCGCCCACCGAGCGCGCCCTGATCGACGCGCTGGAACAAAGGCTACGGGATACCGGCCAAGGCCTGTTGCTGGTCAGCCACCGACCCGCTCCGCTACGCCTGTGCCGCGCGCTGATCGCACTGCATTGATTTTGTTTTCTTGATAGTCCGTAAACGCTCGCGTCGCGACTGCGCGGCGTTGCGCAGCGGCGGCATGGACAACCGCGCCGCGCGCCAGCTCCATGACGCCATCATCGAAATGGCCCGATGGATCGAGGATATGGTTCCCCGCTACGTGACCGGCAGGACGGTCGGGCACCCCTTCACCGCGAACCCCGACCGTCGCGGAATCGATACCGATTCGGCCCGGGCATTCAAGGCGCGCCTGGCGGACGTCCACGCTCATGCCGCGTCGACGGCCCGCAGCACCTTGCCGAAGAATGCATCCGCGTGTGCGGAATTCAGCCAGCGCACCACCACCACCATGCGGCGCTCCGGTTCCACCCAGGTAAAGGAGCTGCCCGCGCCCACCCCGAAGAAGCTCGACGCGGGCACGCTGGGGAAGACCTTCCGTTCGTGGTTCAGCCAGATCAGGAAACCGTAGTACGGTGCGATGGCGCATGGCGTGCGCATGGCCCGTATCCATTCCGCCGACAATACCTGCCTGCCGTTGGCCATGCCCTCGTCCAGCAGCAGGCGGCCGATCAATGCCTGATCCACGCTGCTGATGGACATGCCCCCGCCCCAATGCGACCCGCCCGGGACCGATTGCATGCGCTGGCCATCGATCTCCACCCAGGCATTGTCATAGCCCACCCATTGCCAGTCTTCGCTGGCACCGATCGGACGTGTAATGGCCTCCCGGAAAATGTCCGGCAATGGCCGGCGAAACAGATGCAGCAGCGCGAACGACAGTTGGTTGATGCGCACGTCGTTGTATTCCCAGTACGTCCCGGGCTTGCGCAGCGGCCGCGCATCGCCTTTCTTGCCGTCCGGCGGTTCGCCGAACGTGACCGCTCGATAGCGATCCACCTGGTCCGGCACGCCGAATCGCTCGCCCTCCCATTCGCTGGTCTGCTGCAAAAGCTGCCGCCAGGTGATGGCGGCATTCTGCCCATCGTCGAAACCGATGCCCGGCACGCGCGTGCGCACGGGCTCGTCCACGTCGGGCAGCAAGCCCCTGTCGTGCGCCACACCGGCCAGCAAAGCCAGGTACATCTTGGCGACGCTGAAGGTCAGGTCCGCCCGCCGCGGCTCGCCCCAGGACGCCAGCGTCCTGCCGTCGACGACCACCGTGCCCGATACGGGCCCCCGGTCGTGCACCGGTCCGAGCAGGCGGTTCCACGGCGGCGGATCGTTCTGATGGACTCCCCACACGCCGTCGACCGTGCGGTCCCACGCGGATTCGTGTTCGTCGGCAAACTGTATGGCTTCCTGCATGAGCGCGTTGTTCATAAAGATATCCGCGGAGCGATGATCGAAAGGCGCGGCGCATGGACCGCGTTCAGGGAAAACATGGATGGGGCTGGCGTACGCTCTGTTATACAAAGACAGCCGGCATGCCGATGCCCATGAATCCGCGGCACATGCCATTGCCGCGGCCGCACCACTCTATCCCATAGTCCTGACATGGTGCTTTAGGGCATTCCCCCATGCCCGCGGCCGCCCGCAAGGCGAGCGGGCAAGGGACACGCAGCAAGTCAATCGATACGCGCAGCACCGCGGCATCTCGCCGCAACCGTTCGTGGTCCAGATAGGAGCCAAAATGCCCGTTCGTCGCGCTGTTCCTGTTGTCCCGCCTTCCACACCTTCCATCGCGCCGCTGCGCCGGTCCATCGCGGCGATCGCCGCCGTCCTCGCCCTGAGTGCCGCGTCCGCCGCCTGGGCGGGGAAGCAGGACGATACGCTGCGCATGGCCTACGACCAGGCTCCCGAAAGCGTCGATCCGTATTTCAATAACGTGCGCATCGGCGTCATCATCGCCGCCAACGTGTGGGACACCCTGCTCTACCGCGATCCCCTCACCAACGAATACAAGGGCCAACTCGCCGAAAGCTGGAAGCAGATCGACGATAAGACACTGGAGTTCAAGCTGCGCAAAGACGTCACGTTCCATAACGGCGAACATTTCGACGCCGATTCGGTGGTCTATACCCTGAACTTCGTGGCCGACCCCAAGAACAAAGCCACGACGCAGCAGAACGTGCAATGGATAGACCACGTCGAAAAAATCGACCAGTACACCGTGCGCATCCATACCAAGGCACCTTTCCCGGCCGCCAAGGAATACCTGTCCACCACCGTGGCCATCCACCCCGCGAAGTACTACAAGGAGGTCGGCCCCGCCGGCATGAATGCCAAGCCGGTGGGCTCGGGCCCCTACAAGGTCGTCGATTACCAGCCAGGCAAGTCCATCACGCTGGTGCGCAACGCCGATTACTTCAAGGATTCGCCCAAGCCACAACCCAAAATCGGCAAGGTCGTGATCCGCTTCATTCCGGATCGCCAGACGCAAATGGCGGAAGTCCTTTCCGGCCAGGAAGACTTCATCATGAGCGTGCCCAAGGACCAGGCCGAGCAGATCGCCGGCATGCCCAATCTCCAGGTCGTCAGCGGCAACACGATGCGCATCGTGTTCATGCAGATGAACACCTTGCCCAATACGCCCGCCCCGCAACTGAAGGACGAGCGCGTGCGCAAGGCGATCGCCCACGCCATCGATCGCGAGTCCATCATCAAGAACATCGTCGGCGGCGACGCGAAGATCCTCAACACCATCTGCACGCCCTCGCAGGTCGGCTGCACGGATAAGGGCGCGCCCGTCTACAACTACGACCCGGCCCAGGCGAAGAAGCTGCTGGCCGAGGCGGGCTACCCCAATGGCTTCGACATCGACATCGTGGCCTATCGCGAGCGCAACCAGACCGAGGCCATCATCAATTACCTGCGCGCGGTGGGAATCCGCGCCAAGCTCAATTTCCTGCAGTACGCCGCGATGCGGGACATGATCCGCGCCGGCAAGGCCTCGCTGACGCACCAGACCTGGGGTTCGAACCTGGTGAATGACGTGTCGGCCTCGACGCCGGTGTACTTCGCTTTCGGATCGGACGACATCAACCGCGATCCGCAGGTCAAGGCGCTGCTGGACGAAGGCGACCGCACCATCGACCCGACCCGGCGCGACGACGCCTACCGCAAGGCGCTGGACCTGATCGCGCAGCACGCCTATGCCGTACCGCTGTGGTCGCTGCCCGTCTATTACGTCGCCAGCCAGGATGTGAACTTCAAGCCCTATCCGGACGAGCTGGTCCGTTTCTGGGAGATGAGCTGGAAGTAGCGCCGCGACAGGCGTGCCGACGCGGCCCGGGGCGATCCGGGTCGCCCGCGATCCGCACGATGGGGAAACGATATGCTTGGCTTCACGATCCGTCGGCTGGGACTGGCCATACTGGTGGCACTGACCGTTTCCATCCTGGCTTTCCTGCTGCTGCACCTGTCCGGCGATCCCGCCGTTGCGCTGGCCGGCGAAGGCGCGCGGCAGGCCGATATCGACATGATCCGCAAGGCCTACGGCCTGGACCGTCCCATCGCCGTGCAATACCTGAGCTGGCTGTGGGATATCCTGCGCGGCCATTTCGGTACCTCGGTGTATTTCAAGACCGACGCGGGGCCGCTCATCCTGTCCAAGCTCAAGACCACGCTGCTGCTGGGCCTGTACTCGCTGGGCGTAGCGCTGCTGATTTCCGTGCCCTTCGGCGTACTGGCGGCCCTGTACAAGCACAGCATCATTGACCGCATCTGCCTGGCGCTGGCGGTGCTGGGCCAGGCACTGCCGAACTTCTTCTTCGCGCTGCTGCTGATCATGCTGTTTTCGCTGACCCTGCGCGTGCTTCCGGTATCGGGCAGCGGTACCTGGAAGCATTTCATCATGCCTTCCATCGCCCTGGGCTATTACGTGGCGCCGGCCTTCATGCGCCTTATCCGCGCCGGAATGATCGAGGTCCTGGACGCGGATTACATCCGTACGGCGCGCGCCAAGGGCCTGCCGGCCGGCAAGGTTATTTTCAAGCACGCACTGCGCAATGCCATCGTTCCGGTCGTCGCGCTGGCCGCCGTGCAGCTCGGCTACCTGCTGGGCGGCTCGGTCGTGATCGAAACCATCTTCGCGCTCGACGGCCTGGGCTACCTGGCCTACCAGAGCATCACGTTCAAGGACTTCCCCGTCATGCAGCTGATCGTGCTGCTGTTGTCCGTCATCTACGTCCTGCTGACGCTGGCCGCCGACGTGGCCAACGCCTGGCTCGACCCGCGTATCCGGGTGTCGTGACCATGGCAACGCCTACGCTTCCCATCGCGGCACAGGTCCCGCCCACCCTGGTCGATGCCGCCGGAGCCGCACCGGGCCGGCGACGGCGCCGCAACGCCGCCCTGCTGATCGGCGGCGGTATTCTCCTGGCCATCGTGCTGGTCGCGCTGCTGGCGCCCTGGCTCGCGCCGCACGACCCCTACGCGCAAAACCTGACCGCGCGCAACATACCGCCGGTCTGGTATGCCAAGGGCTCATGGGCGCACCCCTTCGGCACCGACCCGCTGGGGCGAGACTATCTGTCGCGCCTGTTCTACGGCGCCCGCATTTCGCTGTTGATCGGCATCTGCGTGGCGGGCATCTCCGGCATCATCGGCACCGCCATCGGCATGGCGGCGGGCTACTTCGGAGGCAAGGTCGACATGGCGGTTTCCTTCCTGGTCTCGACCCGCCTGGCCATGCCCGTCATCCTGGTGGCGCTGGCCACGGTAGCCATCCTGGGCGGATCGCTGTGGGTGATCATCCTGGTGCTGGGCCTGTTGAAATGGGATCGCTACGCGGTCGTGATGCGCAGCGCCACCCAGCAGGTCCGTGCGCTGGAGTACGTCGCGGCGGCCCAGGCGGCCGGGGCGTCGACCTGGCGCATCGTGCGCGGCGAAGTCCTGCCCAATGTCGTTCCCCACCTGATCGTCATCGCCACCCTGGAAGCGGCCAGCGCCATCCTGCTGGAAGCCGCGCTCTCTTTCCTGGGACTGGGCGTACAGCCGCCGACGCCGTCGTGGGGCCTGATGATTTCGGAAGCCAAGGCCTATATGTTCTTTTCGTTCTGGCTGATTGCCATCCCGGGCAGCGCGCTGGCCCTGCTGATCTTCGCGATCAACCTGGCCGGCGATGGCCTGCACCAGCTGCTGACGCCAGACGACCGGAGCTGACATGGCCGCCCATCCCGATATCGTGCTGGACGTGCAGGGCCTGCATGTGGATATCGACACCGCGCGCGGCCCGCTGCACGCGGTGCGCGATGTCTCGTTCCAGGTCGCCCGCGGCGAGACCCTGTGCCTGGTCGGCGAGTCCGGCTGCGGCAAGTCCATGACCTCGCTGGCCATCATGGGCCTGCTGCCCAAGGCGGCACGCCGGCGGGCGCGGCGCCTCGCCGTGCTCGACCAGGACATCGCGGCCATGCCTGCCCGCCAACTGAACACCTTGCGCGGCAACAGGATGGCCATGGTCTTCCAGGAACCCATGACCGCGCTCAACCCCGCCTACACCATCGGCGACCAGTTGACCGAGCACTTTATTTTCCACCGCCATGCCGGTGCCTCGCAGGCGCGCGACCGCGCCGTCGAGCTTCTGGAAAAGGTCGGCATCGCCGCGGCCGGCGAACGCCTCGGCCAGTATCCGCACCAGCTTTCCGGCGGGTTGCGCCAGCGCGTGATGATCGCCATGGCCTTGATGTGCGGGCCGGATCTGCTGATCGCCGACGAACCCAGTACCGCACTGGATGTCACCATCCAGGCGCAGATCCTGCGATTGCTGGCCGACCTGCAGGCCGAACTGGGCATCGCCATGGTGCTGATCACGCACGACCTTGGCGTGGTCGCCCGCATCGCCCGCAAGGTCGCCGTCATGTATGCCGGCCACATCGTGGAAGAAGGCCCGGTGCGGGCGATCTTCGCGCAGCCCAGCCATCCCTACACCCAGGGGCTGCTCGCCTGCATTCCGGTGCCCGGCCGCACACCGCCCGGCGAACCGCTGGGAACGATACCGGGCGTCGTGCCGGCCCTGACCGGCAACCTGCACGGCTGCGCCTTCCGGGACCGCTGCCCCTATGCCGCGCCGGCCTGTGCCCACAACGTGCCGATCCACAACATCGACCAGCACGCCTGGCGCTGCATCCGCCACGCCGAAACGCCCTCGTAACCCCATGACGCCACTCATCCAGGCCCAAGGCCTTACCCGCAGCTTCTCCGTCCGCGCCGGCATGTTCAAGCCCAGGCGCACCCTGCACGCGGTCAACGGCATCGACCTGTCCGTCGCCCGCGGTGGCGTCCTGGGTATCGTCGGCGAATCCGGATGCGGCAAGTCGACGCTGGCACGCATGCTGCTCGGGTTGACGCCGCCCAGCAGCGGTGCCATCACGCTGGACGACGAAGATATCCGCGACATGCCCAGGCGGCGCCTGGCGCGGCGTATCCAGCCCGTGTTCCAGGATCCCTATTCGTCGCTCAATCCGCGCCGCACCATCGCCTCCATTGTCTCGCTGCCCCTGGAGGTGCATGGCATGGACAACCCGCGGCAGCGCAAGGCGATCGATATGCTGGAGCGCGTCGGCCTGCCCGCCCGGTTCGCCAACAACACCCCCGGGCAGCTGTCCGGCGGACAACGCCAGCGTGTCGCGATCGCGCGCGCGCTCGTGATGCGGCCGGAAGTCGTGATTTGCGATGAGCCCACGTCGGCCCTCGACGTCTCCGTGCAGGCGCAGATCATGAACCTGCTCATGGATCTGCGCCGGGAATTCGACCTGACCTATATCTTCATCAGCCACAACCTGGCCGTGGTCGAGCATATCGCCACCGAAGTTGCCGTGATGTACCTGGGAAGAATCGTCGAATCCGGCCCCTCGGCACGGATCTTCCGAGAGCCCCGCCACCCGTATACGCAGGCGCTGCTGGCCTCGGTCCTGACGCCGGAGCCCGGCCTGGGCATCCCCGACACCGGCCTGGGCCTGTCGTTTCCGGATCCGGTCAACCCGCCCCCGGGCTGCCCTTTCCATCCCCGTTGCGGACACGCCATGTCCGTCTGCGCGCAGGAAAGGCCACCCTTGTTGCAGCATGGGCCGGCCCTTGTCGCCTGCCATCTGTATCCGCCGGCCGCGCCGGCGCACGCTCAGGGCTGATTAAGGTTTCGAGATCAGGGCTGAGGCTGATTGAGGGTTTCGAGATCCACCGGCAACGCGCGGTTCAGCACCGCGGCGACTTTCACGCGCAGCGCGTTCGAATGCGCACGGCGGACTTCCCGCTTGACGTCCAGCAGCTGCTGGGAATGCATGGAGAACTCCGTCAAGCCCAGGCCGAGCAACAGCCTTGTCAGGCTGGCGTCGCCCGCCATTTCCCCGCAGACCGCAACGGGCTTGCCGGCACGCTCGCCGGCGTTGATCGTATGCGCAACCAGCCGCAGCACGGCCGGATGCAGCGGGTCGTACAAGGATGCGACCTGGCCATCGCCACGATCGATGGCCAGGGTGTATTGGATCAGGTCGTTCGTGCCGATGGACAGGAAATCCAGGGCCTGGGCGAAGGGCTCGATGGCGATGGCGATCGCCGGCACCTCTACCATCGCGCCCAATTCGATATGGGGCGCGTAGGGCTGGCCACGGGCATCGAGCTCGCGCCGCGCCGCGTCCAGGGCCAGGCGGGTGGCCTCGACCTCGTGCATGTGCGCGATCATGGGGATGAGGACCCGCACCGGCCCATGCGCGGAGGCCCGCAGGATGGCGCGCAACTGCGTGCTGAACATCTCGGGATGCGCCAGGCAATAGCGGATTGCGCGCAGGCCCAGCGCCGGGTTGGTGGCGACCGTGGCTTCGTCGTCCAGGGTCTTGTCGGCCCCGATATCGAGCGTGCGTATCGTGACAGGCCGCCCGGCCATGACCCTCACCACATAGGAATACGCCTCGTACTGCTCTTCCTCGCTGGGAAGGCCCGGGCGCCCCATGAACAGGAACTCGCTGCGAAACAGGCCAATGCCTTCGGCCCCCGCCGCCAGCGCAGCCGGCGCCTCGTCGGGCAGTTCGATATTGGCATGCAGGACGATGCCTATTCCGTCCAGGGTGATAGCGGGTTCGTCGCGCAGCAGCGCCAGTTCCGCCCGTTCGCCGGCGTAGACGCGCTGCCGCTCGCGATATTCGTCCAAGATGGCCGGCGAAGGATTGACGATCACCGCGCCCGTTGCGCCGTCGACCACCAGCATATCGCCATCGCGTACCAGTTCGCGAACGTTGCCCAGCGCCACCACGGCGGGCACACCCATGCTGCGCGCTACGATAGCCGTGTGCGAGGTGGCACCGCCCAGGTCCGTGACGAAGGCCAGGAAGCGGCCGCCGCGCAAGCGCAGCATATCGGCCGGCGAAATATCGTGCGCGACCACGACCAGCGGGTCGTCGCCGTCCAGCTCGTCGGGATCGCGTATGCCGGACGTGCCGGCCAGTACGTGCAGCGCCCGCTCGATGACCTGTCGGACGTCCGCGCCGCGTTCGCGCAGGTACTCGTCCTCCATGGCATCGAACTGCTCACCCAGCAATTGGCCTTGCATGGTCAGCGCCCACTCGGCGTTGTAGTGGCGCTCCCGGATCAGCGCCAAGGCCTGCTCGGCCAGCAGCGGATCGGCCAGCAGCAGCCGGTGCACGTTGAGCATGGCCCCCAGCTCGCGCGGCGCGTCGTCCGGCAGCGTGTCCGCCATTTGCTGCAGATCCGCCTGCGCCTCCGTCAGCGCCGCCGTCAGGCGTTCGCATTCCGCCTGTACATCCTCCGGCGCAATGCGATAGTGGGCCACTTCCAGGGCCGCCGCGCCCATGACCACCGCGCGGCCGATGGCGTAGCCGCGAGCCACACCCTGGCCGTACAGGCAGATGACGGTGTTGGGCTGCCCGGTATCGCCCTTTTGCCTCGCGGCAGCCCGCCGGACCCGCGTCCGCGCGGGTTCGGGCAAGCTTTGCACGAGGATCGAGTTATTCGTGCTCACCGAATTTACTGTCGAACAAGGATTCGATTTCCTTCAGCGCGTGGTCCGCATCGGGACCTGACGCATCCAGCTTCACCGTCACGCCCAGGCCCGCGGCCAGCATCATGACGCCCATGATGCTCTTCGCGTTCACGCGCTGCGCGCCTCGGGAAATATAGATATCGCTATTGAACTTGCTTGCCAGCTGGGTAAGCTTGGCCGCCGCGCGCGCGTGCAGGCCCAGTTTATTGCTGATCGTGATTTCGGAAATAGGCATAGGGGAAGTCGGGCGCGGAACCGCTGGCGATGGGGCTGAAGATACCAGGTGACATGATAGGATAAATTTCCCCTCAGTCTACACGCAAGACTCCCTGTACTCCGCCTGCCAAGGCCTTTTCGCGGGTTTCGCTGAGCGGCAGGGTGCGATAGGTCAAGGCCCGCAGCAACATGGGGGTATTCAGGCCGGCCAGCACGGCGCACTGGACCCCTTGCGCCTGCGCCTCGATGACGGCCTGCTTGGCGATATTCGCCGGCGTCGCGCCGACCAGATCGGTCAGTACCAGTACCCCGTTGCCATCCTGGCCCAGACGCAGGATATCGGCCACCACGCCGGGGATCTTGGCTTCGGGCATATCGTCGGCCTGGATATCGTGCACAGCCACTTCCTTGACCTTGCCCATTACGTGGCTGGCACAATCCATCATCGCCGAACCGAGCGGCGTATGGACGACGATGACGATGCCGGTCATGGCGTTCGCGCTTATGCGGCGACGGCGCGTTCCAGCGCATCGACGAACATGCCGGGCACGTCGAAGCCGGTCTGCTGGGTGATTTCGACGAAACAGGTCGGGCTGGTGACATTGATTTCCGTCACGTAGTCGCCGATCACGTCCAATCCCACCAGCAACAGACCACGCGCGGCCAGATGAGGGCCTACCGCTTCCGCCAGTTGGCGATCGCGCTCGGACAACGGTTGCGCCACCCCGCGGCCGCCAGCGGCCAGGTTGCCCCGCGTCTCGCCGGCCAGCGGGATGCGCGCGAGTGCATAGGGTACCGCCTCTCCGCCTATCAAAAGGATGCGCTTGTCGCCCTTGACGATATCCGGGATATAACGCTGCGCCATGATGGTCCGCGTCCCGTCATCCGTCAGGGTTTCCAGGATCGCGTTCAGATTGGGTTCTTCCTGGCGCAAGCGGAAAATGCCCGTGCCCCCCATGCCGTCCAGCGGCTTGACGATGACATCGCCATGCCGCGCATGAAAAACCTTGATGCGCCCCATGTCGCGCGTCACGAGCGTGGGCGCGGTGAATTCCGTGAACTCGGTGATCGCCAGCTTTTCCGGATGGTTGCGGATGGCGCCCCCCTGGTTGAACACCTTGGCACCCTGTGTCTGCGCGTATTCCAGCATATGGGTCGCGTAGACGTATTCCATATCGAACGGTGGGTCCTTGCGCATCAGCACCGCACCGAATGCCGACAGCGGCTGTTCGACGGCCGCGCCGGCTTCACGCCACCAATCGTGTTTGTGCAGGTCGGCCTCGGCCACCAATGAGATCGGCGTCGATCTGGCCAGCACCTGGCCCGCCTCGATGTACAGGTCGCCTTGCAGCGCCACGCTGAGCGTATGGCCCCGGGCCGTCAGCGCCCGCATCATGGCAACGGAACTATCCTTGTACGCCTTCAGCAGCGGCAAGGGATCGATAATGAAGAGGACATGCATCGCGACACCCGGAACGTGCGCCGCCCTCCGTCAGGAGGGCGGCGAATTGACGACGGACTGGCTGGCCTTCAGGCGCCCGCCGCTTCCTTACCCTGCGTCGCTTTCTTGCGCGGCGCCAACACCATTATCATCTGGCGGCCTTCGAGTTTGGGCATGGATTCGACCATGGCCAACTCCGTCAGGTCGTCGCGCACTCGTTCAAGCACCCGCATACCCAGTTCCTGGTGCGCCATTTCGCGGCCGCGGAAACGCAGCGTCACTTTGGCCTTGTCCCCTTCTTCGAGGAAGCGCCGCAGATTGCGCAGCTTGACCTGGTAGTCGCCTTCGTCGGTCGCCGGGCGGAATTTCACTTCCTTGACCTGGATGACCTTCTGTTTGGCACGCGCCTCCGACTGGCGCTTCTGTTCCTGGTACTTGAACTTGCCGTAATCCATCAGGCGGCAGACCGGCGGCTCGGCATTGGGCGCGATTTCCACCAGGTCGACGTCGGCTTGTTCGGCGAGACGGAATGCATCGGGCGTTTTGACGATACCGAGCTGTTCTCCGTCCAGACCTATCAGACGCACCTCGGGAACACGAATTTCACCGTTGATGCGGTTGGCTTTTTCAGTGGCGATGTTGACGACTCCTAAAACGTTTACGAAACCTGCTCGGGGCGTCCGATATCGCGGCGTTGCGTGACTTCGTCCGTCAGGCGGGCGACAAAGTCGTCCAATCCGAGTGTACCCAGGTCCTGCCCCCCGCGCGCGCGGACGGCCACCGACCCGGCTTCCCGTTCTTTGTCACCCACGACAAGGATATACGGGACCTTTTGCAGGCTGTGCTCTCTAATTTTATAAGTGATTTTTTCCCCACGCAAATCGGATACAACTCTAAAGCCTTGTTTTTTCAGGGTTTGCGTGATTTGCGCCGCATAGTCCGCAGATGGCTCGGAAATACAGCACACCACGGCCTGCACCGGCGCCAGCCAGGCCGGCATCGCGCCCGCATGATTTTCGATCAGCATACCGATGAAACGCTCGAGCGAACCCAGGATCGCGCGGTGCAGCATGACCGGCGGGCGACGCTGGTCATCCGCGTCGACGTATTCGGCTCCCAGTCGCACAGGCATGGAGAAATCCACCTGCAGCGTGCCGCATTGCCAGTGGCGGCCGATCGCGTCCTTCAGCGTGTATTCGATTTTGGGGCCATAGAAGGCGCCCTCGCCCGGCGAAATTTCGAACTCGCAGCCGGTGCGCTTCAGGCTGTCCATCAAGGCTTGCTCCGCCGCATCCCAGGTTGCGTCGTCGCCGATGCGCTTTTCCGGGCGGGTGGCCACCTTGTACAGCACTTGCTCGAAGCCGAAATCGCGATAGACCTTCTGCAGCAGGGCCGTGAAAGCCGCGCATTCATCCTGCATCTGCCCTTCGGTGCAGAAGATGTGCCCATCATCCTGCGTAAACCCGCGCACCCGCATCATGCCGTGCAGGGAACCCGACGGCTCGTTCCGATGGCACTGGCCGAATTCACCATAGCGCAGGGGCAGGTCGCGATAGGAATGCAGCCCGGCGTTGAAAATCTGCACGTGGCCGGGGCAATTCATCGGTTTCAAGCCATAGACGCGGTTTTCGGACTCCGTCGTGAACATGTTTTCACGATAGTTGTCCCAGTGCCCGGTTTTCTTCCATAGCGAAAGATCGAGGATCTGCGGGGCCTTGACCTCGTCGTAGCCATTGTCCCGATAGACCGCGCGCATGTATTGCTCTACCTGCTGCCACAGTTGCCAGCCCTTGGGATGCCAGAAGATCAATCCCGGCGCCTCGTCCTGGAAGTGGAACAGGTCGAGCTCGCGGCCCAGCTTGCGATGGTCGCGCTTTTCCGCTTCCTCAAGCATGTGCAGATAGGCGTCCTGCTCTTCCTTGGTGGCCCAGGCCGTACCGTAGATGCGCTGCAGCATCTCGTTCTTGCTGTCGCCGCGCCAGTAGGCGCCCGCCACCTTCATCAGCTTGAAGACTTTCAGCTTGCCCGTCGAAGGCACGTGCGGTCCGCGGCAGAGGTCGATGAAATCGCCCTCGCGATACAGGCTGATGGTCTCGTTGGACGGAATGGAGGCAATGATTTCGGCTTTGTACTTTTCGCCGATGCTATTGAAGAATGCGACGGCGTCGTCGCGCTTCCACTCCTCCCGCGTGACCGGCTCGTCCTTTTTGGCCAGCTCGGCCATTTTCTTCTCGATGGCTTCGAGATCCTCGGGCGTAAACGGACGCTTGTACGAAAAATCGTAATAGAAGCCGTTATCGATGACCGGGCCTATCGTGACCTGGGCGTCCGGAAAAAGGCTTTTGACGGCATAAGCCAGCAAGTGCGCCGTGGAATGCCGGATCAGGTCCAGGCCTTCGGCATCCTTGGCCGTGACGATTCCCAGGCGCGCATCGCGATCGATGCGAAAACTCGTGTCGACCAGGCGGGCGGGTTCGCCATCGACCGCCACCTTCCCGCCCAGGGCCGCGCGCGCCAGTCCGGCCCCGATGGACTGGGCGACTTCCGCGACCGTGACAGGGCCCGGGAATTCGCGTCGGGAACCGTCGGGCAAGGTGATTTGTACCATCTGAGTTTTCCTGAAAGTAAAAACGCGGCTTGCGGCCGCGTTTTTGGTGATTGTGCTTGCTGCTGCGATCCCGCCTGACGGGCGAAACACGAAACGGCGTTCAACGCGGTAACGGGCGATGACTCCAGGTCGCGGTTCGCGTCGGCGTTCGTGCTGCCGGGACGGGGTATTGCGCGTGCATGACTATCCGGTTCGGTACGTGGCAGGGCGACAAACCATGGCAACTTCGCATGGTATCGGGCATGTGGGCGGCAAGACATGTTCCGCCGAGACTATCCCGCCGTGGAATTTTCCGATTGTATCACTCTTCGGGATCAAAACCCCGTTACGCGTTACGGAGAGCGCACCTATACCGGCCATGAAAACGTCTGTATCCCCAATCCTCAGGCCGGTCTTATTTTCGTCCAAGGAATGGCTGATATGGGAATGCTCTCCATAAACTGCGTAACGACCCGCCGCCAGTGTCCCGCTTTTGTGCACTGGCAAGCCGCCGCGCCGCGCCCGCGGCCGGCGCGCGCCCTGCAAGCAAGGAAATGCATGCCGCTCGCTCCCAGCCTTCCATCCCCGCCTCCCGCCGCCTCGCAAATGCTGATATCCGGCGAACCCTCCGTGCGGCGATACCTGCTAACCTCCCGTCCGCGCCACAGGATCCGCGTATCCGTGCTGGACGACCATCCCGTCATTGCACTGGGCATGGCTTCGTTCCTCCAGCACCAGGCCGATTTCGAGGTCGTCCATACCGAAACCTCCGCGGTAAGGTTTCTCGAAAGCCTCAAGAAAGTGCCCTGCGACGTCGTCATCGTCGATTTCTACCTGCCCCGCCAACCGTGGGAAGGCATTCATTTCATCAAGCGCATCCGGCGCCTGCATCCGGAACTGATCATCATCACGTTTTCCGCTGGCAAGATCATGGATACCGAATACGCGGCGTTCAAGGCCGGCGCCAACGGCTACGTACCGAAGGGCGAACGCCTGCCCTTCCTCGCGGACATGATCCGGCTGGCCGTCAACACGCCGCGGGCGTTCTACTCCTGCAGCGACGGCCACGTCCGCGACTGTCGTCCGAAGCGGCCGGAAGAACGGCTCACCAATGCGGAACTGGAAATCCTGCGCAATATCGCGCTGGGGCTTTCGGTCACGCAGATCGCGGCCAAGCTTCTGCGCAGCAAAAAGACCATCAGCACCCATAAGCGCCGGGCGATGAAAAAACTGGAGCTGGCCGACGATCTTGCCCTGGCGCTGTACCTGAAAGAAAAATTCGAACAGTCGATCGGCGACTGAATCTTCCATGATGAATTTTCGCCAGTGATGCCGGATAGAAGCATCCCGATACTCCTGGCTGTGCTTGCCGCCCTGCTGACTCTCTTTTCCATAGGAATTTTGCTATGGAGTCAGCGGCGCATGCGCATCGTGCGGCACACCGCGGAAAAAGCCCGCGCCGAAGCCATTCTCGCCCGGGAACGCGCCGAAGCGGCGGACTCCGCCAAATCGGCATTCCTGGCCACGGTCAGTCATGAGATCAGGACACCGATGAACGGAGTCATCGGTGTCCTGGATATTCTCCAGGATACGCAACTAAGCGCGGAGCAACAGCGTTATCTGGGCACCGCCATGCAGTCGGCGCGCCTGCTCCTGCGCGTCATCAACGACATTCTGGATTACGCCAAGATCGAATCGGGAGCCTTGCCACTTTGCAACGCTCCCTACGATTTCTACCGCGCCATGGAAAACATGGCCGAACTCTATCTGCCCCTGGCGCGCCGCAAAGGCCTGACCCTGACGGTGGCTGTCATGCCGCACTTCGACAGGCGGCTGTTCGGCGACGAAATCCGAATAAGCCAGGTTGTCGCAAACCTTCTCAGCAACGCCATTGCATTCACGGACCGCGGGGCCGTCACGCTATCGGCGCGGCGCCGGCTCGCCCGCAGCGGCGACGAAATCGAGATCACGGTTTGCGATACCGGTGCGGGCATGTCGGAAGAGTACCAGCGCCGGCTCTTCTCGCCCTTCCACCAGGAAGACACCTCCACGACAAGGCGCCACGGCGGCACGGGGCTGGGCTTGTCGATCGTCAAGCATCTGGTGGAGCGCATGGGCGGCCTGATCGCCATACGCAGCCGGCGCGGGGTAGGCACGTCCGCCTGCGTGCGCATACCCGCCCACTGGGACGCCCATGCCTTCACCTGGCCCTGCTACCCGGAACGCACGGCCAGCCTGCATATCGCCAATACAAAGATGCTTCCCATGCTGCGCGCGTGGTGCCGCAAGTCGCGCATTCGCACCCTGGCGCCCGACTCGCCCGCCGATATACGCATCCTGACCGACGGCGGCGACGGTTTCTGGGTGGCCACCGCCACCGCGCGTTGCGGTCCCATGCATTCGGTTTATCCCTTCCTGCGCGCCCTGGAAACGCTGTGGACACCGGTCCGCGATATCGCGCCGATCGATGGCAGCGTGACCTTCCCACCTCATACGCCCGGGGTCAAGCCGACGCTGCGGGACCGCGAACCTTATGACGAAACGCGGCTGCCGGACCTCACGGCCGACGTACTACTGGTTGAAGACAACGAAATCAATCGCGACATCACCCTCCGGCAGCTCGCCTTGCTGGGAATACATGCCAATTCGGCCGAGGACGGCGAAGCCGGCCTTGCCGCGTGGCTGGCCAGGCGCCCCAAAGCCATGCTGGTGGATTGCCACATGCCCAGGCTGGATGGGTACGAACTGGCAAGACGTGTCCGCACGCATGAAATGATCCATGGCTGGCCACGCACGATCCTGATCGGATTCAGCGCCAACGCCACGCAATCGGATGCTCGCGCCTGCCTGGCCGCCGGCATGGACGACTACGTACCCAAGCCCACCACGCGCGCCAAACTGCAGGACGCCCTGCGCCGCACGGGCTATCTGCCTGCCGTCGACACTACGCCACCGGACGAATAAGCACCCATGCCGCTGCAGCTTGACCTTCATACCTTGACAGAGCTCTACCCCTCTCCCGGAGAGCGCCGCCAATTCCTTCAGCGCGCGCTGGAGATTCTGCGGGAAGACTGCGCGGCGCTGCGGTACGCCCTCGCCGGCCACGCTTGCGAACGAGCCGCCGAACTTGCTCACCGCCTCCAGGGGTCGGTGGCGTTCCTGACCGGAGAGCCTGAACAGGCCGCCGCGATCCTGCGCCCCCTGGAACACGCCATCAAGCAAGGGTTGCCACCGGATTCGCGCGATATCGAACTCGCCGCTCTCGATCACCTGAGAACGCTCGAGTCCGCCATGGACCGCGCCACGCACCCGGATTGAGCGCCGCCGTACCCTTTACCGCAGGCTACAAGCCCGCCAGTAGAGAGATCGCCGGAACGGGCGGCGAAAACAGGCCGCCCTGCGCCAGGGTGACACCTTTCGCGCGCAGATACGCGGCCTGGGTTTCGGTTTCGATGCCTTCCCCGATCAGGGCCACGCCCAATCGGCCGCCCAGGGAGATGATCAGCTCCAGCACGGGCGCATTGACGGCATCGGTGTCGATCACCGACACGAAGCCCTTTGCGATCTTCAGATAATCGACGGTGATCTTCTCCAGGCAGGCCAGCGAGCTGTGACCGGTACCGAAGTCATCGATGGCGAACGCGACGCCGATGGCCCGCAAGGCGCGCATATTGCCCAACACCGCCGCCGTATCGGGAAAGCCCTTGCGCTCCGTCAGTTCGAATATCAGCCGAGGACTGGCCGCTTTGAAACCGTGCAGGAAGCGCTCGACATCGCCCACGAGTTCGCGCCGGCAAAGATGTTCGGCGTTCAGGTTGATGTTCAGGTAAAAACCGGCCGGCAACGCCGCAGTCCCCAGGTCGCGCTGTATCAGGCAAAGCAGGTGGCGTGTCAGGCGCATCGCCAATGCGCTTTCGCCGACCAAAGGGTAGAACAACTCGGGTTGTACGGTACCGTAGATGGGATGGCGCCATCGGAGCAAGGCTTCGGCTCCCACGCAGGCGCCGGTAGCCAGATCCACGATAGGTTGGTACAGCACACAGAATTCACTGCGCCGCATGCCACGCCGAAGCTCGGTTGCCATGGCGATACGCCGCGTATTCAGGCGGTGCGTCAGATAGGCCAGCAACGCGGACGCGATGGCCAGGAAAGGAACGTACTGCAGCCACAAGGCATGGTGATACGCCACTAGCCGGGCGCCGCTCAGCGTCGCCCTAGCCTCGATGGGATAGAGCGCGGATCGCCTGGTCACCGTGATGCCACCATCGTCCTGTGGAACCCAGGCGCCCCAGTCGTGTATCCCCGAAGCATTCAGCGCATAGCCGGTACCTATACGCAGCTGGACGGCGTAATGTCCTTCCTGATCGACGGCGGCAATCAAATCATGCAGGTATTGACCGTCCACGCTGGCCAGCACGCCCCGTCCGTCGCCGATGCCCAGAAAAATGAATAAGGCCGCCCGGTTCGGGACCAGGGGCGTTCCCGGTACGGTGGAGATCGTCACGCCTGCCGGCAACCTGATCATGCCAGGTACGACTTGAGCCAGCGGCCTGTCCAACGCGCCGCTGACCGATGAACAATAAAGCGTGTTCCGGTCTATGACCGCCAGGGTGCGGAAGTACGGGCGCAGCGAACCGGCTTCCCGCAAGGTATCGGCGATGTCCTTGCATGGCTTGCCCGCCAGCGGGTCGCTCTCGGAGGCAACATCGATGGCATGCGCGACGATATTTTCGGACTGGGAGATAACCAGGTTTTCGACGATGCGCAGTTGGTCCTGGGCACGCCGTTGGGCCTGATGGTGGATCACCGGTATCGCCAACAGGAACGGCAGCGCGACAGCCAGCAGCAGGTACACCGTATGCCCCAGGGTAAAGCGCGCGCGCTGCGCCGAACGATGCACGGATAAGCCTCTCACTTCCGGACAGTGAAAAACGCCCGCGATATCGACCGCCGGAGCGGATTATCGCCGGAGCGGATTATCGCGGGACGTAGACTTGCGATTCTGAACAGGGGGCCGCGCGTGCCGAAGGGTGGCTCACTAAAAAGCGGACCTATTCGCTATCCGGAAATGAGTGGTTGGCGTTCAGCAATTCCCTTTCTTCGCCTGCCCGGGCGGACAGAAACCACCGCCTCCGCCTCCACCGCCATGAGGATCGACGACCACGGCCCCGCTTGGGGTGTAGACGGCACAGGCGCTAAGCGTGGTGGCGACAAACAGCAAACCGATAAGCAGTTTCATGAGGATTGCGCTTTAGGGTTGAGACGGACGCAGAGTTTAGGGTCGCGTTCCCACGTCAGCTGTTTTGGTTCGTAACGGCGGCGTGCACCTTTTTTCGACTTCACCAGTTGGGTGCTGGGCGGCCGGCGCCCGGCGCGGTGCTATCTTGGTTAACCCAGTCCTGGATGTCCCTGACAAACCACGGGAGATTCAGTTTCTCGCCCTCGCCCGACTGGATCGTCAGCGGGGGCGCCCCGGGGGCACTGTCCGCCTGGGGACTCGCCGGAGCGGGCACGCCCGAGTCCTGCGTGCCGTAGCGCCTGGACGGCACATCGGCGCAGGAGGCTGTCGACACGCAAAACGCGGAGAGAAAAGCCAGCGACAAGACAGATCGAAGGTGCTTCATGGTGGGACTTCCATATTGATAGGGGTTGCATACCGAGCGGGCCGGCGGTCGAGGCAAAGAGCATCAGACAGGACCAGCCAAGCCGCTGTTCAAACTAGCGCCAAACCGGCTTTCCTGATGGATTGTAGGCGTCACATCGGCATAGGCCAGCGGCACCGGCGACACCTGGGAGGACGGGCTTAACGGCTATGCCGGCTGAGTGAGACACACCCGGTGCGGGAACGCTGCCACGTCTGCAGAAAGAGGGGTAAACTTTTCACTCACATATGACAAAACAATTCTGAGGTATCTAATTGAATCTATTTGCATACAAAGTGGGGCAAAAATGAAGAGGCCCCGATGAGGAGCGCAAGGATGAAGGTTCTAAAGTTTGGGGTGGCGCTATCACTCGCGGTATTCGCACAGGGTGCATTCGCGTCAGGCGGGTATGGATCATTCGGCGGACGGACATACCCTCCGTCGGTTTATTCGACGCCAAGATCGTCCATGCCAAGCTATGGGAGCGGGTCGAATCCCTACTCGACTGGAGTCCAGGGATACAGCCGCAACAATGGTACGTACGTGGCGCCGCATCAGCGTTCCATGCCAGACAATTCGCTGAACAACAACTGGTCCACCAAGGGCAACACCAATCCCTATACGGGGACTCCCGGCACCAAGCGCGGAAACCCGTTCGGTTGGTAACAAAAGGGCCGGCGCCTTATTCGTGAGGTCCAAGTCGGCCATTACAGAACCTTCAAACAACCTTAAACCGGATTAGCAGGGAGGGGAGCAATCGTGGACGCGAAGGAAGGAATGCGGCGGATCGTTAAGACCCTGTCCGCAGTCGCATGGGTTTGCTTGGCGCTGGGGATTTTGAGCGGACTTGCGAGTCGCAGCGATGGCTGGCCCGTTTTCTTTTTCGGCGCCATCGCATTTGTAGTTCTTCAGGGGATTGCCTGGATAACCGCCGGCTTCGCCAGCAATAACGGCGAACGCGACGGCCTGATCCGAGCGCGTGATCTGATGTTCTGGCGCAGGACGGGATCCAGAGACAACACAGGCCCGATTGGCGTCGGTGGATGGTTGTACTTTCCGATTTTTGCGTTGTTTGTAGGACCGTTCATCTCCATGAGAGAACTTATGAGCGGCTTTGCGCAGACCGAAGCGCAGTATCCGGCGATACGTGGGATCAGCGCTTGGTCCAACTACAAGATGACATGTTGGGCGATAGTCATCGCATCCGCGTTCATCGGCATCCGCGCGGGCCGTTTACTTTGGGTCAAACACAGGCCCGAATCGGTGCATGCCGCCATCATTGCGTTTTGGGTCCTTGGCCCTATCGGCATCGCAGCCATCATCGTCGCCCAGTTGATCTTTCTTAAAGTGACCTTGTTCGAGATCTTCGATGCACGGACACTCGGCTCCACGGTCGGCGCCTCTCTCGGAAGTCTGATCTGGGTCCCCTATTTGAAATGGTCCAGACGCGTCCGGAACACGTACTTTCATCAGTTATATTCCGCGCCTTCGCCGGCCCCGGTAGAACGCGAGGAACCGACCCTATAGCACTGCCGTAGCCGCTCATATCCAGCCCAGTGGCTTGCTTGGGCGGTTTGGACGCAAAAAAACCCGCGAGCTCAAGGCTTACGCGGGTTTTCTGGGAGTGCTTTCTGGGCAGCGCTTGGCGCTGCCTGGGGTATTCGGTGGTAGGCGGTATTGGAATCGAACCAACGACCTCTACGATGTCAACGTAGCGCTCTAACCAGCTGAGCTAACCGCCTGCAAAGAAAAAAATTATATAGGGAATTTATAAGCTGAGTCAAATCGCGAAGAAGGCGCAGCATGTGATCGGAGTCCGATGGGAAAGCGCCATCGCGGGTCATGGTCGTGCCGCCAGTTCTTCATACGACACCATCACGTGTTCCCGGTATGCCGGCCGCTCGGTCAGTCCATCGTAGTAGCGACGCAGGGCAGGCCGATCGAACCGGGGAATGTCCACGCTGAAGTAGCGATACAAGACATGGCCCAGTTGGATGTCGGCCGGCGTGAAGGCTTCGCCCGCCAGGAAGGGATGCGAGGCCAGGCGCTGTTCGGCGATATCGAGCTTGCAGCCCAGCACATCCAAAGCCTGTGCAAGCAGGGCCGGGTTCCGGTCTTGGGGCGCGGTGCGTACGACATGCCAGAACACTGGGCCCGTGAAGTTGAGCGCGATATTCAGTTTGGCCCATTCCGCCCATTTGTCGACGTGGGTACGGGTAATCAGATCGCGCGGCCAGAAGCTGTCCGCGCCATACCGTGTCGCCAGGTAGCGGAGGATCGCGCCAGTCTCCCAAATCGGGTCGCCATCGCCATCCCGCAACACCGGTACGGTGCCGTTGGGATTCATTTGCAGAAACGCCGGCGTGTCGTTGCCGCCATAGCGATGGCCAACGTCATGGCGGCGATAGGGCAACCCCAGCTCACCGATACACCACATCAGCGCCTGGACGTTGGACGATGTCCGGCGGCCCCAGACAGTCAGCATGGACGTTAGCCTCCGATAGTCAACACGACCGCCCTCTCCGTGGATCGGGCAATCCGGGTTTCCCTCGCCGGTGCGACGCCGTAGCCTATGTGCCGGTCGGCGTCATCGTAGTCGAACTTCTCGGCCCATGCGCCGGCCGCTGTTGTCGCAGCCAGACCTCGTAGAGCCTATGCGCCCGTCGGTGTCGTGACGGGAGTCATCCGGACACCCGCGGCATCGTCCAGGTCTTTGGCGACTTCGGCGTCGGCACGCTGCACCGCCTGCAGGAAGGCGCGAATACGCGCGGCGGATTTGATGCCGGGCGCATCCTCGACGCCGCTGCTGACGTCCACGGCGTAAGGACGTAGCGCCGCGACGGCGGGCTGGACATTATCGGGTGACAGGCCGCCGGACAGGATCAGCGGCGCGCCTTGGCCATCGGCCCGCACGTCTTGCAGCAAGGTGTGCTCGAAGGACAGGCCGCTGCCGCCGTAGCCGGCGGAATAGCTGTCGAACAGCCATCCCGCGGCGCCACGATAGGCTGCACAGGTCCGCGCCAGCTGCCTCGACGTGTCGGCGCCGGGCCCGCCTACGCGAAAGGCCTTCATATAGCGGCGACCATAACGCTGGCAGGCATCCGGGGTTTCATCGCCATGAAACTGGAGCAGGTCGGGGCCGACGACCTCCATCACTTGTTTTACCGCGTCGTCGTCCGCGTTGACGAAAAGCGCGACCACGTCGACAAACGCCGGCACCGCGCGCCGCAGCCGCGCCGCGAGCTCCAGGGATACGTAGCGCTTGCTCTTGGGATAAAAAATCAGGCCGACCGCATCGGCACCCGCCTCTACGGCGGCGGCGATGTCTTCAGGGCGGGTCATGCCGCAGATTTTGACGCGTGTACGCATAATGCAAAATGGAAATGGCGCGGGTTGACCGAGCGTGGCAAGCAGACAGTTTAGCGCCTTGAGGCGGATCCTGGCCGAGACGCGCTACAGCGAAGACGCGTCTCCGCTGGGATGCACTTCCGCCGAGACGCATTACCGCCAAGGTCGCGCTCAGGCGAGCGGTGCAAGCAGATGTCTTCGTCCGTCCAGATCGTCCAGGCCGAATTCCGGCGCATAGTCGATGGCGGACAAATAAAGGCCGTCCGGCATGAAGGTCGGAGCACCTTGCGTGCGGTCGCGCGCCGCCAACAGATCGCTCATCCATGATGCCGGCCGCCTGCCCTGCCCGACCTGAAGCAGCGCGCCCATGATGTTGCGTACCATGTGATGCAGGAAAGCGTTGGCACGCAAGGTGAATACCAGGAAGCGTCCCTGCGCCGCGATATCGAGCTGCTGCAGCGTGCGTACCGGATGCCGTGCCTGGCATTGGGACGAACGGAAACTGCTGAAGTCGTGCTCGCCGACGAGCGCGGCGGCGGCGGCGCGCATGGCGTCCACGTCCAGCGGCTGGAAGCACCAGCCCGCGCGGCCCGCCCACAACGCGGAGCGGACGCGATCGTTCCACAACAAATAGGTATAGGTACGGGCGGCAGCCGAAAAGCGCGCGTGGAAGGTATCGGGCACAGGCTGTGCCCAGCGCACGGCGATACTGGGCGGCAATAGCGCGTTCAGGCCCCGCACCCAGGACTCGGCACGCCGCTGGACATCGCTGTCCAGGTGGATGACCTGCATGGCGGCGTGCACGCCCGCGTCGGTGCGGCCCGCGCAAACGGTGCCGACCGGCGTGGCAAGAAACTGCCGCAGGGCGGACTCCAGCGTGTCCTGTACGGTCTGGCGATGCGGCTGTGTCTGCCAACCCTGCCAGACCGATCCATCGTATGCCAGGCCCAAGGCCAGACGGGGCATCGCTCAGGTCCGCACAGGGCCCGGCCGCGGCCGGTCGCCTTCGGCATGTGGCTCGTCCAGGTCCAGATTGATGCCGTCCAGGCGCCTGTCGATGGCGCCCGGGTCGATCTCCGACATATAAAGTTCGTCGTCGAGGTCGTCCTGGTCATCATCCCGCCGCACGGCCGCGCGGCGCAGCAGCCAGGCAATGACGAATGCGATGACGGCGAGCACGGCCGTCAGGATGATCAGCAGATTATCCGACAGCCAGGAAGGCAGGCCGGAGCCCTTATCCTGCATCTTGCCGTTGGCGCCCGCTTCGTCCACCGGGGCCTTGCCGGCGGCGGACGTGATGGCGGAACCGCCTGCTGCGGCGGCATCCGATTGACCTTGACCGGTTGCGCCGGAAGGCGACGCCGCGCTGCCGCCGCCCGCCGGGGAAATGCCGGTACCGCCTGCGCCGTTGCCGCCCGTCTGGGCAGAAGCTCCGCCCGCGGCGGACGCCGACGAGCCGGGCGTTCCACTGGTACCCGTCGTTCCGCCCAGCGTAGATGCGTCGCCGGCGATACCAGGCTTCGTCGAAGCGTTGCCGGACGCACCGCCGCCGGGTTGGGTTGCCCCCGCGGCCGGTGCCGCGCCAGCCGACTGTGCCGCACCGCCCGTCTGGGCCGCATTGCCAGCCTGGGCGGCATCGCCCGACTGAGCCGCGCCACCCGCCTGAGCCGCGCCACCTGCCTGACCTGCTCCACCCACCTGTGCCGCTCCGCCCGGCTGAGCCGGACCGCCCGACTGAGCCGGACCGCCAGCCCGGCTTGCGCCACCCGGCTGCGTCGCTGCTGCGCCGCCGGAGCGTTCAGCACCAGCGGCTTGCTGAGCTGCTCCCGATCGGGTCGCGGCGCGTCCATCATTCCCGGCGCCGGGCGATGCCGTACCCGCCGCGCCACCCAGGCCGGGCAACGCCAATCCGCCACTCTGGTTGCCGGCGCCGGCCGAGGCACCGGCACCCTGCGCGGAGCCGCCCTTGCCCTGTTCGGCTGTGCGGGCGGTCAGCGCATCGTTCAGGTCCTTGACGTTGCGTTCCAATTGATCGACCCGCTGCTGAGCGTCCTCGGTGGCCTTGGCCATCGACGTCTGGGCATCGGCCTGCGCCTGTGCCTGGGCCTCCGGTCCGCCCTGATCCGTTCCGCTGGACAGGCGCAGCCGGTCCAGTGGCGGGGTTTCGGGCGTGACGGTCGACTGCGGGCCGCTGACCTGGCCCGAGGTCGTCGACCCCGATGCTGGAGCGCCCCGTGCCGCCGCGCCGGCCAGGCTGGCGCGGTAGCGGGCGTAGGCCTCTTGCTGCTGGAGGAAGATGCGACGCGCCTCGGCGGGATCGATGGCGCGCACCGTCGCGGCGTCGGGCACGACCAGCGTCGCGCCCGCCTTCACGAGGTTCATATTGTTCTGGATGAAGGCGTTAGGATTGGCGCGCCACAGCGCGACCAGCATCTGGTAGAGCGTCGCGTTGGCCACGGCATTGCTCTGCGCGATGCCGTACAGCGTGTCGCCCGGCCGTACCTTCACCGCGCCGGCGCCCCGCGGGCGGGTGCCGACCTGCGCCTGCGACAGCAAACCCGGGAAACCACCGGCGCTCTGCATCACGCTGACCTGGACCAGTCGCTGGCCTTCGCTCGTGGTCAGGTTCAGCAGCAGATCCACAACCGGACTCTTGGCGGCTTCGGGGGAAGAAATGCGCACGAACCTGCGTGCCGGCGTACTGCCGCCTTCCAGGCGCAGGGTGATGCTGGATAACGGTACGGGAGGCGTCACGCCGGCGGCCTGCCAGGCGGAAGGATCCGCCAGCGACACCATCAGCGTTCGCTGTTCATCCGGGGTGAGTTCGGCGATGCCGACCAGAACCTGCAAGGGTGCATCCGCCGCCGAAACGATACGGCTGTGCGCGAGCTGAAGCGCATAGGCGGGGGCGCTGACCGCGCCCCCCAACGTGAGTGCGATCGCAAGGCGCGTTGCGTATCGGCTCGAAATGGACGGAGGGCGCAGCGAGCGTAGCGTCATAAGCCTGTTTTCCGCAAAAGCGGGCAGTGCCGCGATTAAAAGTGTAACTTACCTACGGATTTCCCGAAACGACAAGGGCACCGTGGGTGCCCTTGATGGCCGCGCGCCGCCAGCGGCGCGGCGGCTCGTGCGGTCAGGCTTCGGCAAGAGCAATGCGCAACATGCGGCGCAGCGGTTCCGCGGCCCCCCAAAGCAGTTGGTCACCGACGGTGAAGGCACCCAGGTACTCGGACCCCATGGAAAGCTTGCGCAAGCGTCCCACCGGAATATCCAGGGTCCCCGTAACGGCGACCGGCGTCAGGGCCTCGACGGTGGCTTCCTTGGTATTCGGCACGACCTTGGCCCATTGCGTGCCGCTGGCGATGATGTCGTTGATTTCATCCAGGGGCACGTCGCGCTTGAGCTTGATCGTCAGGGCCTGGCTGTGACAGCGCATCGCGCCGATACGCACGCACAGTCCGTCCACCGGCGTGGCAGGCGTACCGAAACCTTCGCCGCGACCGAGGATCTTGTTGGTTTCCGCCTCGCCTTTCCATTCCTCGCGGGAAACGCCATTGCCCAGGTCCTTGTCGATCCAGGGAATGAGGTTGCCCGCCAGCGGCACGCCGAACTGCTCGCGCGGCAGGCTCGCGTCCTTTTGCTTGCCAAGCACGCCACGATCGATGTCCAGGATGGCAGAGGCAGGATCGTCCAGCAGGGACTTGACCGACTGATTCAAGAGCCCGAACTGCGTAAGCAGTTCGCGCATATGCTGCGCGCCGCCGCCGGACGCCGCCTGGTACGTCATGGAGGTCATCCACTCGACCAGATCGTTGTTGAACAATCCGGCCAGGCCCATGAGCATGCAGCTGACCGTGCAGTTGCCGCCGATATAGTTGCGCACGCCGCGCTTGAGCGCCGCATCGATGACCGGACGGTTGACCGGGTCCAGCACGATGATGGCATCGTCTGCCATGCGCAGGGTGCTGGCAGCGTCGATCCACAGACCGGTCCAGCCCGCACCGCGCAGTTTCGGGTAGACGGCGCTGGTGTAGTCGCCGCCTTGGGCCGTCACGATAATGGGAAGTTTCTTCAGCGCATCGATATCGTAGGCATCCTGCAGGGCACCCGCGCCTTCGGCCCATTTGGGAGCCGCCGCGCCAGCGTTGCTAGTCGAGAAGAAGACCGGTTCGAACAGCGCGAAGTCGTTTTCTTCGCGCATGCGTTGCATCAGTACCGATCCGACCATGCCACGCCAACCGACGAGGCCCACTGCATTGCTCATTTCGTACGCTCTTGATGTCAGGAATAAACAGAGAAAAAGGAGAAAACAGCTAAAAGCGTCCGAAAATGCACTTTTGGCTGTACAAAAACGACAATTTATCAGAAAGCACGCCCTCGCCTCCCTTTTTGGGGAAGGCCGAGGGTGTCCCCGATACGGGATGACGGCTATTTACGACGCCAGCGCCTTCAACACCGCATCGCCCATTTCGGCCGTTCCGACCTTGGTCGTGCCGGGTTCGTGGATGTCGGCGGTGCGCAGGCCCTGCGCCAGCACGGCGCGCACGGCGGTTTCGATGCGATCGGCCTGCGCCGGCATATCCAGCGAGTAGCGCAACATCATCGCCGCGGACAGGATGGTCGCCAGGGGATTGGCGATGCCCTTGCCGGCAATGTCCGGTGCCGAACCGTGGCTGGGTTCGTACAGGCCCTGGCCGCTGGCGTTCAGCGACGCCGATGGCAACATGCCGATCGACCCGGTCAGCATGGCGGCTTCATCGGACAGGATGTCGCCGAACAAATTCCCGGTGACGATGACATCGAAGTCGCGGGGCGCCCGCACCAATTGCATGGCGGCGTTGTCGACGTACATATGGGACAGCGCGACGTCGGGATACTCGCGCGCCACCTCCGTGACGATCTCGCGCCAGAATTGCGAGGTTTCCAGCACGTTGGCTTTATCCACGCTGCAAAGCTTGCGATTGCGCTTGCGCGCGGCCTCGAAGCCGATGCGCGCGATGCGGCGGACTTCCGGCTCGCTGTAGCGCATGGTGTCGTAGCCTTCGCGTTCGCCGGCGAAATTGCCGTCCGGCGCGCTGCGCACGCCGCGCGGACTGCCGAAATAGATATCGCCCGTCAGTTCACGCACGATCAGGATATCCAGGCCGGACACCACCTCGGGCTTCAGCGAGGACGCGTTGGCCAGTTCGGGATACAGAATGGCCGGCCGCAGGTTGGCGAACAGGGCGAGCGACTTGCGCAGGCCCAGGATGGCCTGCTCGGGCCGGAATTCGCGCGGCAAGCTGTCGTACTTCCAGTCGCCGACGGCACCGAAGAGGACGGCGCGCGCCGACTGCGCCAGCTGCAACGTGGCGGGTGGCAGCGGGTGCTCGAACTTATCGAAGGCGGCGCCGCCGACGGCCGCTTGCTCCACGGCCAGATCAAGTTTGAGCGCGCCCAGGACGCGCAACGCCTGCTCGACGATTTCAGGGCCGATACCATCGCCGGGAAGGACCGCAATTTTGTGTGTCATCAATGCATCCAAAAAGAATTCGATACGGCTGGCCGGCCTTACACCAACGTCCGGGCTTGCAGCCAGGGATGACGCGCCAAGCGCTCGGCCTCGAAGGCGCGGATCTTGTCGGACTGCCGCAAGGTCAGCGCAATGTCGTCGTAGCCATTGACCAGGCAATACTTGCGGAACGCTTCAATCTCGAAGGGAATGCCGCGGCCTTCCGGCGTCAGCACGACCTGCTGTTCCAGGTCGATCCGCAGCTTGTAGCCGGGAAACGCCCTGACTTCATCGAACAGGCGCGCGACGTCCAGTTCCGACAGGACGATCGGCAGCAAGCCGTTCTTGAAGCTGTTGTTGAAGAAAATGTCGGCGTACGAGGGCGCGATGATGGCGCGAAAACCGTACTGCTGCAGGGCCCACGGCGCGTGTTCGCGGCTGGAGCCACAGCCGAAATTCTTGCGTCCCAACAGGATCGAGGCGCCCTGGTAGCGCGGCTGGTTCAGTACGAAATCCGGATTCAGCGGGCGCTTGCTGTTGTCCATCCCGGGTTCGCCGTGATCCAGGTAGCGGACCTCGTCGAACAGATTGGGGCCGAAGCCCGATCGCTTGATGGACTTCAGGAATTGCTTGGGGATGATCAGGTCGGTGTCGACGTTTTCGCGGTCGAGCGGGGCCACCAGGCCCTCATGGTGCGTGAATGCTTGCATGATCTTTAGCGGAAATTCCTGACGTCAACGAAATGGCCGGCGATCGCCGCCGCGGCCGCCATGGCGGGACTGACCAAATGCGTGCGGCCGCCCTGCCCCTGCCTGCCTTCGAAATTGCGGTTGGAGGTGGACGCGCAGCGCTCGCCGGGCTCCAGCCGGTCGGCATTCATCGCGAGGCACATCGAACAGCCCGGCTCGCGCCACTCGAATCCCGCTTCGCGGAAGATTTTGTCCAGTCCTTCGCGCTCGGCCTGCTGCTTGACCAGGCCGGAGCCAGGCACCACCATCGCCTGCTTGACGTTGGAAGCCACGCGCTTGCCGCGCGCAACCGCGGCGGCCGCGCGCAGATCCTCGATACGCGAATTCGTGCACGAGCCGATGAAGACGCGGTCGACGCGGATATCGCTGATCGGCGTGTTGGGTTTCAGCCCCATGTAGTCCAGGGCACGCTCCATGCCGCTGCGGCGCACATCGTCTTTTTCACGGTCCGGATCCGGCACGCGGCTATCGACCGACAACACCATTTCAGGCGACGTGCCCCAAGTTACCTGGGGTTTGATCTGCCGCGCGTCGATTTCGACCACGCGGTCGAACGTCGCGCCCGGATCGGAATGCAGGGTGCGCCAGTACTGCACGGCCTGGTCCCACAGGGGACCGACCGGCGCAAAAGGACGCCCGCGGAAGTATTCGATGGTCTTGTCGTCGACCGCGACCATGCCCGATCGCGCGCCGGCTTCGATGGCCATATTGCACACCGTCATGCGCCCTTCGACCGACAGCGAGCGCATCGTCGAACCACCGAACTCGATGGCATGGCCGGTACCGCCGGCCGTACCGATGACCCCGATGACATGCAGGACCAGATCCTTGGCCGTACAGCCGAAAGGCAGGTCGCCTTCCACCTTGATCAGCATGCTCTTGCTTTTCTTCATCAGCAACGTCTGCGTGGCCAGTACGTGCTCCACTTCGGATGTGCCGATGCCGAAAGCCAGCGCGCCCACGGCGCCGTGGGTACTGGTGTGCGAGTCGCCGCAGACGACCGTCATGCCCGGCAGCGTCGCGCCCTGCTCGGGCCCGATGACGTGGACGATGCCCTGGCGCAGATCGTTCATCTTGAATTCGATAACGCCGTACTTGGCGCAGTTATCGTCCAGCGTATCGACCTGCAGGCGCGAGATGGGGTCGCTGATGCCCTGGGCGCGGTTGATGGTCGGCACGTTGTGGTCGGCCACGGCCAGGTTGGCATCGAGGCGCCACGGCTTGCGGTCCGCCAGCGTCAGGCCTTCGAAGGCCTGGGGGCTCGTGACTTCGTGCAGCAGGTGCCGGTCGATATAGAGCAAACAGGTGCCGTCGGATTCCTGGTGGACGACATGCGCGTCCCACAGTTTGTCGTAAAGGGTTTGGGCCATGAAAACTCACCTAACAGGGAAACAGCCAGACAGGGCCTGATGCAGCGTCCGACCGGAATCCGGATTATGCGCGCCGGTTCAAGCTAGTACAACGGGAGCATTTATACTAGTACTTTCAGTACCATGCTGACCCTCCGCGCGACGCTATTTCGCGGACTTGGCCTGCTGGTACAGGGGCATGACCTGCTGCACCGCAGCCTGCAAATCCGTGATGCGGGATTCGGCGGAGGGGTGGGTCGAAAGGATTTCCGGCTGCTCCTTGCCCTGCGACGCCTGGGCCATCTTGCGCCACAGCGAGATCGCGGCGGCAGGGTCGTAACCCGCCCGCGCCGCCAGCTCCACGCCCATGCGGTCTGCTTCCGCCTCGTGGGTACGGCTGTTCGGCAAGGTGAACATGACGTCGGACAGCTTTCCGCCCAGGTCCGAAACGGCCGAAGAACCCGTCACCACCGACAGCACGGACAAGCCGACGCTGGTGGCCATTTGCTGGGAAACCCGTTCGCGCGCATGCTCGCGCAGCGCATGGGAAATCTCGTGGCCCATGACCGCCGCCAGTTCATCGTCGGTCGGCTGTATCTGGACAAGCAGGCCGGTATAGACCGCGATCTTGCCGCCCGGCATGCACCACGCGTTGATTTCCTGAGTGGAAAGTACGTGGACTTCCCACGCCCAGGACGAGGCGTCGGGACGGAACACTCCCACCTGCGCGATCAGGCGCTGGGCGATCCCCCGAACCCGGGCAACCTGGCGCGGATCGACGTCCAGCAGGTTCTTTGCCTTGGCCTGGGTGAGGATCGTGGCGTATTGCTGGTCGGCTTCCTGCTGCAGATCCTGCGACGAAACCAGGCTGGACATATATTGCGTACGCTCGACGCCAACCGCGCCGCCCTGGGTGGTGTGCACGCTGGCACAGCCCGCCAATAAGGACACCGCGAACAGGCCGGCGCTGAACATGAGGGCCAGCCCCCGACGTCCATGATTTTTGTGAAGAATCATGTCTGGTCTCCTCGATTATCGTTATCGCGGCCCCGGCCGCCGGGTTTCGGTCAGCCGCACTGCCCTCGGTGCCGCAAGGCGTGGTCCATCAAAACCAAGGCCAGCAGCGCCTCGGCGATGGGCGTGGCGCGGATGCCGACGCAGGGGTCGTGCCGCCCCAAGGTCTGCACGGTCGTGGCCTTTCCGGCACGGTCCACGGACCGGCGTTCGACGCGAATACTGGAGGTCGGCTTGATCGCCAGCGAAACCGTGATGTCCTGTCCGGTGGAGATGCCGCCCAACACGCCCCCGGCGTGATTGCTGAGAAAACCTTCCGGGACGATCTCGTCGCCATGCTCGGAGCCGCGCTGCGTCACGCTCTCGAAGCCGGCGCCTATGGAGACGCCTTTGACGGCGTTCAGTCCCATCATGGCGTGGGCGATATCGGCGTCGAGGCGGTCGTACAGAGGCTCCCCCCAGCCAGCCGGGGCGTTCTCGGCCACGACCTCGATGCGCGCCCCCACCGAGTCGCCGTCGCGGCGCAACTCGTCCATGAAGGCTTCCAGTCGCGGGACGATGCCGGCGTTGGGTGCGTAAAAGGGATTATCGGGCACGGCGTCCCAGCTTTCGAAAGGAATCGGAATCGGGCCCAGCTGGCTCATGTAACCGCGAATGCGCACCCCGTGGGTCGTGGCCAGCCATTTCTTCGCCACCGCGCCGGCAGCGACGGTGGGCGCCGTCAACCGCGCGGAAGAGCGTCCGCCCCCGCGGGGGTCGCGCACGCCGTATTTGCGGAAATAGGTATAGTCCGCATGCCCGGGCCGGAACGTATCGACCAGGTTCGCGTAGTCCTTGCTGCGTGCATCGGTGTTGCGTATCAGCAGCCCGATGGGCGTGCCCGTGGTCGCCCCTTCGAAAACGCCCGAAAGGATTTCCACCTGATCCGCTTCCTGGCGCTGCGTAACGTGACGGGAAGTGCCCGGGCGGCGGCGATCCAGTTCGGCCTGGATGTCCTCCGGCGCGAGCGGCATTCCGGGCGGGCAGCCGTCGATCACGCAACCGACCGCCGGACCGTGCGATTCGCCGAAATTGGTGACAGTGAAAAGTTTGCCTATAGTATTGCCGGACATAGTCTTCTGATGGAGCGCGGTGGGCTGAAAGCGGAAAGGCCGGATGTGATTATGACACTCCCGCAATCTGCGCCGGTATCGGAGCACTGAAGCGGTTAAAGAGCGTTAGAACTTGCACACAACGAGACGTACAGCAATAAATCACCGATGTTCCGCAACGCAACGCGATTCTTCGTTGTTGATGCATCAGGTCCCCGCATCCAAAATGTTAACCCGCTGAAAATCTCGGATGCTTTTTGTATCAGGCGGCTTTCGTTGCGCCCTCTAACGTCCCGCATCCATGTCTTTTCGCACGCGTAGCTCCCCATAACCGGACAGCTCCATAGGCCGGTGCCGAGTCGTTTCGTTACGCTGCGCTCACCATCCAGGCAGGAGAGAGACCGCATGTACGATCGTTTGCCCGCGCAGCCAGATATAGCATCGCGCACAGCCCTGACCGCAGGCTTGTACCGGCGGGTACGTCGAGCGGAGCCGCGGCCCGTATTGGGCTGAACGTCCCGCCTTGTCCAGCGCGAACATGACGCCTCCCCCAGCCGCGACCGCCAAAGAGTCCGACCTCCCGCAGGACGAGACCTGGCACGCCGTCCCGCCGTCTCCCCGGCGGCGCGGGCTGGCGGTTGCCCTGATCGCGCTGCTGGTTGCGATGGCCCTGCTGGCCTTGGTGACCGGCGCGACGCTGTTCGCGCAGTCGCGAGCGGTGTCCCAGCCGGCGGGGGCCGATATCGGACTGTACAGCTACCGGCTGGTTTCACAAATGAACCGCCTCATCGCCGACGCCCAGAATACCGTGCGCGGCGGCGACTCCCGCGCCTTCGTCCAGAACCTGCAGGCGTTGTCCACCTTCGTCGACCCCGGGACGGCGGAAAGCGCCCCAGGGGTTGCCCTGGTCCGCTCGCTGCCGGGAGCCCGGGTCGACGTACAGATGCTGGACGACCGCTTGAGGACCTGGCGCGAGGCCGCGGAAACCGGCAATGCCGCACGCATACAGGCGGCGGCGCGGGACCTGGCCGATCACGCCGAGGAAGCCCGGCAACTGGCGGACCGCCTGGGCGGCGCCGTGCACCAGGCGCAACGCGGCGATACCAGCCAGCACAATACGGCGGTCGCAGACGGTTTCAGGCGACTGCAGTGGGCCTTCGTCGGCCTGCTGGCCTGCAGCGGGATCCTGGCGATATGGCTGCTCGTATTGAATCGCCATGCGCGCCACTTCAACCAGCGCATGGCGCAGGCCAATGCCCGCCTGGAGTCGGCCGTCGCCCATCGCACGCGCCAGCTGGTCTGGCTGGCGAATACAGACCCATTGACCGGGCTGAAGAACCGCCGCGCCTTCATGGAGACCGCCGAGGCGCAGATATTGCAATGCCGGCGCTACCCACACCCGCTGGCGGCCTTGCTGATCGATATCGATCACTTCAAATCGATCAACGACCGCTACGGCCATCACGTGGGGGATCAGGCGATCCGCCGCGTGACGGACACCATCACCAATACCCTGCGGGACAGCGACATCATCGGCCGCTTCGGCGGCGAGGAATTCGCCGTCCTGATGCCCCACACCGACCTGCCGGCCGCGCTGGTCGCAGCGGAACGGCTGCGCCAGGCCGTGGCGGGCATGAAGATAGGCCTGCTGGAGGGCGGCCCGCTCAGCATGACGATCTCACTGGGCCTGGCGATGCACGAACCCGGGGTATCGCTGGATACGCTGCTGATGCGCGCCGACATGGCGCTGTACCGGGCAAAAAGCGGCAGCCGCAACCGCGTCGAAATCTACGGCCGCGAGCGCGAAGAAATCGCCCAATAAGGGCGCCGTCGAGACGGCCGCCCCCCCTTTCTTGCGCGCAGGATGCGTCGGGCCGCCACCCCGCGGCGGACGTGCGCGCCAGCAAGTCGCCAAAACGCCATACACTATGCGCGCCTATTCCGGGCACGCGGTACGGTGGCCGGTCCAGGCCTGCCCCTCGAACGATGGAACAAGCAGCCGCCCCGCCTATGTCCTTATTGCGCCAATTGCTCGCCAGCGTCGCCGTGGTCACGGTTCTGCTCCTGGTCGGGTCGCAGATGTTGAACATCCAGACGGCCCGCCGCTACCTTGGCGAAGATCTGCACGCCCGTGGAGAAACCGCGGCGGCCACTCTGGCCATGGCCTATGCGCGCGATCCCGCCCCCGACGAAACTACGTGGCGCGCGCTGGCAGCGGATGTTTTCTCCAGCGGCGGCTACCGGCGGATCGACGTAAAGGGCGGGCTGGATATCAGCTATCGCAAGCAAGGCGGGAACGCGGCAGCGCCCGACTGGTTCGTTTCGCTTTTCGCCCCGCCATCCCATGCGGCGACACGGACATTCCAGGGCGCCCACGGCGGGCAAGGCACCGTCACGGTCGTTGCCGACGATAGCTCGGCCCTGCGCGCGCTGTGGCAACATTCCGTCGACCTGGCCGTGCTGGTGCTCTGCGTGGGGCTGGGCTGGCTGCTTTATATCGGCGGACTCGTACAGTGGTTGCGGAAGCGGCTGTTGCAGGGCATCAGCGCCCAGGTGCGCGCGCTGGCGGACGGCAATCCGGAACCGCCTGCCGCGCTGCCGGCATGGCGCGAAGTTGCGGACGTCGCCGATGCCCTGGCCGAAGCGCGCAAACGGCTGCGCATGACCGCCGAAGAGGCCAACGCCCGCATCGAGTCCCTGCAGCTGGAGCTGAACCTGGACGCGGTCACGCGGCCGCCCAATCGCAAGTACTTCTTCAACGAACTGCGGCGCGCGTTGAACAGCGGGCTACCGCAATCGCAAGGGGAATCCGGCCATGTCCTGATGTTCCGCCAGCGCGATCTGGCCGCCATCAACCGCCATATGCCACGCGACTTCACGGACCAATGGCTGCGTTCCGTCGCCTTGCGGCTGGACCAGAAGCTGGGGCGCCGCCATATTCCGGCCTTCCTGCTGGCGCGGTTGAACGGCTCGGACTTCGCCCTGCTTCTGCATGGCGTACCGGCTGCCCAGGCCGAGGTCCTGGCCGAACAGCTACGCCAGGAACTGCGCGCCCTCCGTGTTTCCCTGGGCGAGAACCAATGGTGCCGGTGGGCGCTGGCGGTAGCGCCCTATTCGCGCGGCAACCACGCTAGCGAACTGCTGGCCCTGATCGATCACGCACTGATGCGGGCGGAAAGCGCGAACACCGACGTCCCTGTACGCGCCGGAGCGCCCGGTGCATCGGAAGCGGCCGGCGAGCTGCAATGGCGCGACACGCTGGTCATGGCGCTCGAACAGCATCGCTTTTCGCTGGCCACCCGCGCATTGCAGGGCCCGGACGGAGAAACGCTGCGCGCGGAAGCCACACTGATGCTGCACGATGCCGACGCGCAAACGCCCACGCCGGCGCATGTTTTCATGCCGGCCTCGATTCGCCTGGGTATGTCGTCCGAGTGCGACATCCAGGCGGTCCGGCTTGCCCTGGACTGGCTGGTCTCGCATAGTGGCACGCTGGCCATCACCGTGGCCTTGCCCTCGCTCGGACAATCGAATTTCCTGTGCCGCCTGGGACAAATGCTGCGCGACCGGCCCGCGCAGGCCGCGCGCCTGGTGTTCGAAATAGAAGCGCGCGGCCTGGTGGAGAACTTCGTCAACGTGCGAGGTCTGTGCGAGGTGGCTTGCGACGCCGGCGCGCGAGTTGGCGTGCGCCAACTGGCCGATGACTTCGGCGCCATGACTCGCCTGCACGAGCTGCCCATCGCGTATGTCAAATTGGGAGAGGCCTTCGTCGATGCCCTGGCGCGTAGCCCTGGCAGTCAGCACTTGGCAGCTTCCGTGCGCCAAACCGCCCAGGGACTGGGCGTCGAAGTCTACGCGGACGGCCCCGCCGATGCGCAGACCGCGGCGTTTCTGGAGCGCGTCGGCATCGCCGCGGTGGGCTATTCCGACGAAGCGCTGGCCGCCTGAGCCCGCAACGCCCGATCGTCGGATGTGGCGTTGTCGCACCTTCGCGGTGCGGATATCGCCCCTTTGCGGCGCGCTTCAATGGGCATGCCGCTATACTTCCGCGCAACGTATCGCCGGGGCACCCTCACGTTCCCACGCCACGCCATGCGCGCGGCGCATCGGCTCAACTGCTGTCTGAATGAATCCCGATCTCTGGTATCCGATCGCCACTGGCGCGCTATTGAACTCCTACAAGGCCAGCCTGGCCGGCCTGGGCGCTGCCGTCCTTGTCGTTATCGTGCTTGCCGCGGCGCGGCGCCGGACCGGCTTCCCCATCCTCGCGGCGTTATTGCTGCTGTTGTCGCAGGGCACCCGCCCCCTCCTGCTGTCGGGTGCGCTCGCGGCCTGGGTGCCGGGCAACGCGCAGGCTGGCGTATCGGCGGCGTGCCTTGGGCTGGGCGCCAGCGCGGTGCTCTGGATGGCGGCAAGCGCCCTGCGCCGGCGCCGCGCGGCGATTTGGGCGGGAATCTTTCGCCTGGCGGCATGGGTTGCCGCCATCGTATCCTGCGGTATCGCGGCGGCGGGCAACACACTGGCGTCTCGTGCCGGCCTGGATGCCGCCAGCCTGCCTCCGGCACTGGCCGCCCTCGCCGTCTTGTCCGGCGCCATCGGAGTCATGGTCTTGCTGGTCCTGGCCGCCACGCCGGGCCGGCGCCTGTCCATGGGAAATACCGGACCGGCGCAGGGGAATCGTGCCGCCTTTCGCGGACAGCCCGGCGCCACGCCCGCCGCGCTGGCTTCCGGCCAACGGGAAATCGAAGCCCGTCTGTCCATGCTGAATGAGGTACTGGAACGGCAACGCCAGATGAACGCGCTACTTTCTCATGAAATGCGTTCGCCGGTAGCGACCATCAGCGCGGCGGTTCAATCGCTCGAAATGGTACTGGAGGGCAGCGGGGAAGAAATCGACAGCCGTCTGCAGCGCATTGGACGGGCGGTGGGAAAGATCAGCGAGCTGATGGACCAGTTGCTCGTCCAGGAGAGCGCCTACGACGAAGCCGTGGCTCCCCGGCACGAGGTAGTGGACCTGGCCCGCCTGGCCGCCGATGTCGTGGCATCGATCCAAACCGATGTGGCACACCGGCTGCAGCTGGAAGCGCCGACGCCGGCGCCGGCCTGGTGCGACGGCCCCCTTACCGGGGTAGTGCTGCGCAATCTGATCCATAACGCCGTCAAATACTCGCCGGCGGACCAACCGATCATGATCCAGGTGGGCACATTGACGGCGCCTGGGGAAAGGACGGCGTGGATCACGGTCGCCGACCGCGGGCCCGGTATCGAAAAGGAAGACCAGGCGCGGATTTTCGACCCGCATTTCCGCCGCGCCGCGCACCGCGAAACCAAGGGACTGGGCCTGGGGCTTTTCCTGGTACGCAAAATCTGCGAGCGCCAGGGCGGCACGCTGACAGTCGATAGCGAACCCGGGAACGGCGCGCGTTTCACCATCGCGCTGCCGGTCAGTAAAGTCCGCTAAGCCGCGAACACGTAGCCTTGGCCGCGTACCGACAGCACGGGCAGTTTCATGCCGCTGGACTGAGCTTTTGCACGCAGCCGGCTGACCAGCACGTCGATGCGCCGCAGTTCGAACTCGCTCGGATTGGCCGGGCTGAACAGCTCTGAGAGCGCCTGCCGGCTGACGACATTGCCGCTCGCGTCGATCAAGGCGTTCAGGAAGACGCGTTCCTGCGCGCTCAGGTGCAGGCTGCTGCCGTCGGGGGAAACCAGAATCCAGCCGCCGTCCTGCAAACTCCAGTTCTGGGCGCCGCGGTCGGCCACCGCCTGGGGAACGGGACTGCGCGACAACCGCATCCGGCGCGCAAGACTGCGGATGACCGAACTCAATTCGAGCAGGTCGACCGGCTTGGTGATATAGATGTCGGCACCGCCTTCCAGGCCGCGCACGCGGTCTTCCAGCGCACCCCGGCCGGTCAGCATGACGATGCCCACGGCATGCAAAGCGCGCAGTCGCGTCGCTACCGAGAAGCCGTCCTCCGCCCCTTGCACGTTGGCGTCCAGGATAACCACATCGCAGGGCTGGCTTTCCATATGACGATAGAATTCCGGGGCGCTGGCGCACGCGAAGTTCACCCGGAAACCGTAGCCGCCCAGGCCCAGCTTGAGTTCTTCTCGAAAGTCCGCATCATCTTCTAACAGACCGATACATAACACGCCGTCTGCTGCTTGCGTTTGCACGATATTTCCCCGGAAATCGGCCCTGGACCGTCAAGCCCAGTGGGCCTGACCGCTGCGTAAGGAATGACATTGGTTCGCAGCGGCGCAATTCTAGCATTGGTAACAATGCGAAAGCGGCGCCAAAATACGGTAAATATGAGGGTTCCTCTCCCATATTTGCCGTACTTTCCCACCGAGGGAGAATGCACCAAATTTCCACACATTGCAACAATCGATACATTGCTCTTGCTCAGCGGACCAGATTGGGCAGTTTTCCGTCGCGCCAATGCTGCGTTTCAGGATGAGCAGCTGACTTCCAGATCACTGGCCCAGTCCGGCGGCAGGCCGGCGTAGCGGGCAAATTCCGGCTGTTCGGTATAAGGATTCCTCAGTACGCGCAGCAGCTCCTCGATGACGCTGGCATCGCCCCGGGCCGCCGCGCGTATCGCGAGTTCCGCGAGATGGTTGCGCAGGACGTATAGCGGATTGACGCGGTCCATCGCGTCCGCGCGCGATCGGGCATCGCACGGCTCCGCTTCATGGCGCCGCTGAAGGCGGCCCAGCCAGTCCCGGGCGGCTTCCCGGTCGATGAAAAGGTCGAGAAAAGGCTGGAGGTCACCTCGCACGGCGCCGGACAGGCGGCGGAAGGCCAAGGGGAAATCCGCGCGCTGCTCGTGCATGAGCTTGAGCAGGTCATCGAGCAGGCCTTCGTCGTCCGGGCGCCAGGACTCCAGGCCCAGTTTGGCTGCCATGCGCTCATGAAACGCCTGGGTAAAAGCGCCTTCATACCGGTCCAGGACGGCCTTCAAGGCATCCGCGTCCTGGACCACGCTGTTCAGGCTGCCGGCCAGGCGATAAAGATTCCACAGGGCCACCGAAGGCTGCCGGTTCCAGGCATAGCGCCCTTCAGTATCCGAATGGTTGCACACATGGTCCAGGCGAAAACCGTCCATAAACCCGTACGGGCCGTAGTCCAGGGTGAGACCCAGTATGGACATATTGTCCGTGTTCATGACGCCGTGGCAGAAGCCCACGGATTGCCAGTCGGCCATCAGCCTGGCCGTGCGCGCGACGACGGCGTCCAGCAAACGCACCAGGGGCGCCTGCGCGCCCTCTTCCGCGCCCGGCACGGGGTGCCGGCATTCCGGATAGAAGCGATCGATGACGTAGTCCGCCAGCGTTTGCACCATGGCCGGTTCGCGGCGCGCGGCCCAGTGCTCGAAGGACCCGAAACGCACGAAACTGGGCGACATGCGAGTCACGATCGCCGCGGTTTCCACGGTTTCGCGCATGACCCGATCGTCGGACACGATGAGGGCCAGCGCGCGCGTCGTCGGAATGCGCAGGCCGTGCATGGCCTCGCTGGCAAGATATTCGCGGACGGACGAACGCAGCACCGCGCGCCCGTCTCCCATTCGGGAGTACGGGGTCATCCCGGCGCCTTTAAGCTGCAACTCCCAGTTACCGCCGGGACCTTCGACCTCGCCCAGCAGATGCGCGCGGCCGTCGCCCAGCTGGCCCGCCCAGATACCGAACTGGTGGCCGCTATAGACCGCCGCCAGCGTATCGCCGCCGGGTAATGGCGCCCGGCCGGAGAATACGTCCAGGAACGTGTCTGTCCGCAGGACTTCAGGGGCAAGGCCGATCAGCTCGGCAGCCTGCTCGTTGGCATGCAGCAGGCGCGGCGCGTTCAGGCCCTGTGGCGCCAGGCGCGTATAGAAAACCGGGGGCAACGCGGCGAAGGAATTGCTGATCGACAATTCGGCCAACGAGGCGGCGCGTGGCGCGATCAGGGAAGCTCCGGAGACAGCCGACATGATTCCTACCGTAATGGATGTTCAGGTTGCGGACGACCGGCGGCGGCGCGCGGCTTGTTTGGCGGGCCGCACATAAAGGATCGCGCAGGCGAAAAACGTCAGGGCCAACGCAAGTTCCACGCCGGCCAGCATCGCTGAAAGCGAAAGGGTATCCGACAGCGCCCGCACCGCCCCTTCCATGACATACAGCAGGATCAGCATGGAGGCCCACTGGTAGGTATATAGATTCCCGCGCAATATGCCTCTGAGTGGAAACGCCAGCGGCAATGCCTTCAGGAAGAGCCAGGAGCCCCCCGGCCGCACCGGCGCCAGCACGGTTTCCCACAATACGCACAGCAGCGTCAGGCACAGCAGCGTCGCGACGCAAGTCAGGCGAAGGTTACGGTTGAGTTCAATATCCATACTGCTATTATCGCCGCATGAAACCGCCCGTCGATACGGCCGCCGCGGACTCGGCGCCGGAATCCCAGAACCACCGCGCCTCATGGGTAAGCCGGGTGGTAAAGGTCTTGCGCTTTGCCTCGCAACGCGCGGGGGAGGAACAACTGCTGCAGGTGGCCTCGAGCCTGACGTTTACCACCGTGCTGGCGATCGTCCCCATGCTGGCCGTGGTGCTTTCGCTGTTCACTGCCTTTCCCGTGTTCCAGGAATTCCGCATCGCGCTGGAGGACTTCCTCACGCACAGCCTGATGCCGCCGGCGGTGTCGGACAACATCATGAATTACCTGAACCAGTTCGCGCGCCAGGCCAGCCGCCTGACGGCGATAGGCGGCGGCCTGCTGCTGGTGACGTCGATCCTGCTGATCATGACGATCGACAAGACCTTCAACGATATTTGGCACGTTACGCGGCAACGGCCGCTGTCGCAGCGGGCGCTGATGTACTGGGCGGTCCTGACACTGGGGCCGGTCGTCGCCGGCGCCAGCCTATGGGGCACATCCTTCCTGGCGCGGGAATCCCTGGGGCTGGTGCGCGAAGTCCCCGACATCATCGGCCTGGCGGTGTCCTTCCTGCCCCTTTTACTGACCGGCCTGGGCTTCGCGGCACTATTCATCGTGGTGCCGAACCGCCATGTCTTCTGGATGGACGCGCTGGCCGGCGGCTTCGGCACCGCCATCGTGCTGGAGCTGATGAAGGCGGCGTTCGCCTATTACCTGACGCGATTCCCGACTTATACCGTCATTTACGGCGCCTTCGCCACGTTGCCGATCTTCCTGCTATGGATCTATCTATCCTGGCTGGCCGTCCTGTTCGGCGCTACGGTCGCGGCCAGCCTGCCCATGATCCGGGTCGGCCGCTGGGACATCAACCGCGAAACCGGGGCCGCCTTCGTGGACGCCGTGGAGGTACTGCGCTGCCTGTACCGCAACATGGGCAGCAATCCGCCCGGCCGCAGCGCCAGCAACCTTGCCGTCGACCTGCATCTTCATCACGACGAACTGAATGCGGTGCTCGAAGCCCTGTCCGACCTGGGCATGGTGGTGCGAACCCAGGAACAGCGCTGGATCCTTGCCTGCGATCCCCGCCGCGCGGCGCTGCCTCCTCTTTTCGACCGTTTCCTCCTGGATCGGAACCAGCGGCGATTGCGGGAAGCGCCTGAAATCCTGCGGGTCGCCCGTGCCATTCTCACCACCGAAGTCGCGCCAACGCTGGAAGATCTCATGCAGGAAGCGCAAAATATCGGCAATGGCTCGGCTGACATCCTGAAGATCGAAGCCGTCAAAAAATAAGACTGGGCGTGCGCCCATGGAGGATCATCATGTTGAAGGTCAGCGAAATTCTTCGGGTCAAGGGCGACACGCTCTATACGGCCACGCCGGACACCCCCGTCATCAAGGCGGTGGAAACCATGGGCATCCAGGACATCGGCTCACTCGTCATCATGGAATCGAGCATGTTGGTCGGCATGCTGACGTTCCGTGAAATCATCCAGCACCTGAGCCGCAACAATGGTACGTTGGGCAACACCACGATCCGCGCCATCATGGACGACGCGCCGGTCAGCGTGACGCCCAATACCAGCGCGGAGGAAGTGCAGCGCCTGATGCTGGAAAAGCATGCGCGCTATATCCCGGTGATGGACGGCAAAGTGCTGATGGGCGTGATCTCGTTTTACGATATGGCGCAGGCCATCGTGAACGCCCAGCGTTTTGAAAACAACATGTTGAAGGCGTACATCCGCGACTGGCCGATGGACGAGGAAGGCGCCTCCTCCAAGGAAATGTAAGCACGACCGGGGCCGTGGACACCCCGGCCCCGGTCGATATGGGCCAGGCGCCCTGGGCCGCCTGGCCCCTGTCGATATCGGGCAGTGAAACGGACGGCGAATTTTCCGGCGCCTCTCAATGCCTGCCCGCGCCCTGCAGCGCCTTCCGGCGCCAAAACAGGGCCTAGTCCAGTTCCAAGGTTTCAACGTGTCGAGAGGCAGAATGGTGCACGCTGCGCCACGCTTCGTAGATCAGCCCTGGGTCGTCGGACTTCAAGGCCGCCGCATCCGACAGCATGCGGCGCCACCGGCGGGCGCCTGCCTGGCCGTTGACCAGCCCAAGCAAGGGGCGCACGATGACTCGCAGCGGCACGCCGCGGGAGACCGCCTGGGTGGCGTAGTCCATCATTGCATCGACTACCTGCGCGTCGCCCGGCAGACGCGTGGAGGGCCAGAACCGCAGCGACAGTTCCGAAAGAACCCGCGGCGTATGCCAGGCCGCCCGCCCCAGCATGACGCCGTCGAATTGCCGAACGGCCTGCTCGGCGGCTTCGGCATCGCCCAGCCCGCCGTTCAGCACCACCACGCAATCGGGAAAGTCACGTTTGAGCATGGCGGCCGCGTCATAGCGCAAAGGCGGGATTTCGCGATTGTCCTTCGGTGACAGGCCCTTCAATACCGCATTGCGCGCGTGCACGATGAAGACACGGCAGCCGGCATCATAAAGTCTGCCCACGAAATCGCGAACGAATGCATATGACTCGTCGTAGTCCAGGCCCAGCCGATGCTTGACGGTGACCGGGACGTCGACCGCATCCCGCATCGCCTTGACGCAATCGGCCACCAGATCCGGCTCGGCCATCAGGCATGCCCCGAACGCGCCACGCTGCACCCGTTCGGAAGGACAGCCGCAGTTCAGGTTGATTTCATCATAGCCCCACCGCTCGCCCAGGCGGGCCGCTTGTGCCAGCGCATCCGGCTCGCTTCCGCCCAGTTGCAGAGCCACGGGGTGCTCCACCGTATCGAAATCCAGATGCCGCGCAACGTCGCCGTGCAGCAATGCCCCCGTAGTGATCATCTCGGTGTACAGCCGTGCGTGCGGCGCCAGCAGCCGATGGAAGAAACGGCAATGGCGATCGGTAACATCGATCATGGGCGCGACGCACAGGCGCCAATCGGAGGGAAGCACGGCCAGAGAACCAAGTGGAGGAATAGCGGCCATTTTAGCCGCTCTGCCGGGTGGAGGCCCGGGGTAGTCTAAAATTGCGCCGCCGCCCGGCGCGGACGCCCGATGCCCGACAACCTTTGCCGTATCCACATGGCCGTATTCACAACTGTCACCGACGACGATGCCCGCACCCTGCTGACGCAGTTCGACCTGGGCGAACTCGTATCCCTCCAGGGCATCACGGCCGGCATCGAAAACACGAACTATTTCCTGACCACCACGGCCGGCGAGTATGTATTGACGGTATTCGAAGTGCTGACGCGGGAACAGCTGCCGTTCTATATCGAGCTGATGCACCAGTTGGCCGAACGCGGCGTGCCCGTGCCCCAGCCGCAGACGCGTCGCGACGGCGCCCGCATCGTGGACATGCATGGCAAGCCCTGCGCCATCGTCACGCGATTGCCCGGCGGCTACGAACCTGCACCGGGCCCCCTGCACTGCGCGCTGACGGGCCGCACGCTGGCGCGCGCCCACATCGCCGCGCGCGACCTGCCGCTGCGCCTGCCCAACCTGCGTGGCCTGCCCTGGTGGCGCGAAACCGCGCCCAAGGTACGTCCCTTTCTCGATGCCGCGCAGCAGGACCTGCTGCAAAAAACCCTGGACGAGCAGATCGCGGCGGCGGCAAGCCCGGCGTGGCAGGCATTGCCCAGCGGGCCGGCGCATTGTGACCTGTTCCGGGACAACGTGCTGTTCGCCGGTACCTTCGAAACCCCCCTCATGGGAGGGTTCATCGACTTCTATTTTGCCGGCTGCGACACTTGGCTTTTCGACGTTGCGGTCAGCATCAACGATTGGTGCATCGTGCGCGAAACCGGTCAGATTGTCCCGGAACTGGCCCAAAGCTGGTTACAGGCCTATGCTGCGGAACGTTCCTTCACCGAGGAGGAAAGGCAAGCGTGGCCAGCCATGCTCCGGGCCGCCGCCTTGCGCTTCTGGCTATCCCGCCTGTACGACTTTTACCTGCCCAGGCCCGCCCAGACATTGAAGCCGCACGATCCGCGGCATTTCGAGCGAGTGTTGCTCTCGCGCCACCGCGATGCGCCGCCGACCTTGCCCTGAAGCGACCTGGCTCCATAATTCAATATGATCCCCCATCTGGCAGCATAGCGAACTGACATGCAAGCAGCATCCTTACCTGCAACGGCCGGCTGGCAATGGGCGCGAGACGGGTTCCGGCTGTTCATGCGTCAACCGCTGGCGCTATTCACCTGGTCCCTCGTCATCAGCCTGTTGCTGCTGTTCGCGATGTTCACGGTGCCCATCGGGCCGCTCTTCTACACCACGCTGATGCCTTGCATCACCCTGATGACGCTGTCGGCATGCAAGCACATCGAAGCCGACCGCACCATGCTGCCGTCCATGTGGCTCAAACCGCTGCAGAAGCCCGGGGTCCTCAAGAAGCTGCTTATTCTTGGCGGCCTGTACGCGGGCCTTTGCATGGTGGCCGGACTGATCGCCTTCGTGCCGTTTTCCAGCGAATTGGTGGAAGGCATACGGGCCGCGTCCGTGACGAACGATTACGTCCCCTTCTTCGAGACTCTGCACACCGCCCTGCTACTGTTCGGTGCGCTCTACGTCATCATCGGCGCCCTGTTCTGGCATGCCCCTGTGCTGGTTGCCTGGCACAACATCAAGCTGCCACAGGCCCTGTTTTTTTCCGGTATCGCCTGCTGGCGCAACAAGTGGGCGTTCCTGGTCTATGGCCTGACGTGGGCGGCGGTCTTCCTGGGCATCGATTTCTGCGCCAGCATGCTGGTCTCGCTGGATGTTTCCCAGACGCTGGTCAATACGGTGCAGGTGCCCGTGAACATTGCGGCGTTCGGCATTCTGTACAGCAGTTTCTACCCGGCCTATACCTCCGTTTTCGAAATCAACAACGCCAGCTTCCAGCTCGACGACGGACACGGCACGCAGGCATAAGGCCACCCGCCAGGGGCGCAGCCCGCGGACGACGGAGACCGCGCGTCCGCCAGCGTCCAGGAACACGACATCCAGCGGATAGCGCATCCCGAACGTATGCACCGCGCGGCAGGGTGCCAGCCACAGGGCAAGCCCGGGCCGCAGCCTGCGCCGGCACAGCAGGCCGCGCAAGCGGCCAGGCCAGCCACCTGCCTGCAGCACACGCACCTTGGCCTGCCTTCGCGTCACTGCAGCACCTGCCAGAACTGGACCGCGATGGGGAAGGCCAGCACGATGAAGGTGCAGGGAAAAATGCAGCAGATCAGCGGGAATAGCATCTTGACCGGCGCCTGCATGGCAAGTTTCTCGGCGTAATTGAATCGCTCAGCCCGGCGCCGGTCGGATTGGGCGCGCAGGATGGGCCCAAGGCTCATTCCTGACGCGTCGGCCTGGGCCAGCGCCGCCGTCATGGACCGCGCGCCGGCCAGATCCACGCGGTCCGCCCAGGCTTTCAGCGCCTGCACGCGCGGCAGGCCCGACCGCATATCGCCCAGAGCGCGCAGAAGTTCATCGCGCAGCGGTCCGGCCGGGCCTTGTTCGGCGGCCTGGCGCAGGGCTCCCTGCAGGTTCAATCCCGATTCGACGCAGAGCGTGGTCATATCAAGCAGGAACGGTAACTCGCGCGCCATCCGGGCGCGGCGATGACGGATCTCGGCGCGCAGCCACAGACGCGGCACCAGGCGGCCCGCCATGACGCCCAGGGCACACGCCGCGAGAACTGCGCCGCCTGCCGGCCGCTCGGCCAGCCCCAGGAAGAGCGCCATGGCGCTGGTCGCGCCCACGACGGCGCAGGCCCACTGGGCCGCGACGATGTGTCCGGCCGTCAACGGCGGCGCCAGGGCCGCGTGCAGCAGGTGCGCATCCAGGCGCGCACGCAGGCGCCAGGTCAACATGGACGCGGCCAGCGGCGCCATGATATCGAGGTACGGCCACGCAATGCGCCAGGCGGCCGGCAGCCGGCCCGCGACAGGATGCTCACGTCCCACTGGCCGGATCAACGGCCGTGACACGGCCAGTGCGCCGACGACGAACAACGCCGCCATCAGGATAGCCAGGATTTGCATACTCCTCCCCCCGCCCGGCCACCGAAGCCGTGCGTGACTCCGTGCGTCAAATATCGATGTTGACGATGCGCCGTATCCATACGACACCCGCCGCTTCCAGGACCGCGATGATCCCCAGCGCCCCCCACCCTGCCTGGGTGTGCCATAACGCCGACATCGAAGCGGGATCCAGCCAGGTCAGCACGACGGCGAGGATGGGCGTCAATGCACCGACGATCCAGGCCTGCAGCCGGCCCTGGGCGGTCAGGGTACGAATACGCCCCTGCAGTTGCAGTCGGGCCGACACCACGCCCGCGATCCGCTCCAGCGCCTCCGCCAGATTGCCGCCGGTATGCGCGGCGATACGCAGGGCGGCCACGACCAGGGTTGCGGCTTCGGTAGGCATGCGTTTGTGCAGGTTCAACAGCGCTTGATCGAACGAGACGCCCAGGCGCTGCTCTCGCAGGATCAGCCCGAACTCCTGCGACAGCGGTGGCTCGCAATGATCGACCAGCTGGCGCAGGGCACTCGCCAGGCCCGCCCCCGCGCGCAGACTCGAACCTAGTGCCAGCAGCATGTCCGGCAGTTGTGCGTCGAAGCGCAGCTGGCGCCGGCGCCTGAGCAACGCGATAACGGTGTATGGCGCCCTGATGGGCAGCAGGCCCGCCAGCATCGCGACCGCGCCGCTGCCGCTCGCGGCGTAGGCCGCCAGTGCGACGGCGGAACAAAACGCCAGGTTCGCCGCCAACAACTGGCCAGGATCGACAAACAGGAAGACCTCTTCCAGCCTCGCGCCTGCCTCGTCGGTATACACCCTTCGATAGCGGGACCAGGCACCGACAAACCAGCCATGGGCGGCCCAGCATGCAAGCATGACGCAACAGGTGGCGGCCAGCGCCGCCAGCCATATCATTCCCGCCACCCCGGGAATGCGCCGTCGCGCCCGGCCCCGGCATAAGGAGCCCCTGTTGCCGCCGGCGTATGTGTCGTAAACAGCAGGGGATCGAGCGGCCGGCCGGCCTCGCGCCACGCGTCGGCGAAGCTGGGCATCGTGCCGCAACCGGAGAAACCGCCACGCATCGGGTCCCCGCCGTGCACAAAGAGCGGCTGAGTCTGGATACGGCCGCCTTCCATGCCGGTGACCTCCACAATGGCCGTAATCAGCCTCTTTCCATCGTGCATCCGTGCTTGCTGCACGATCAGATGAATGCTGGACGCGATATGTTCCCGCACCGCTGCCAAGGGCAATTCCATGCCCGCCATCAGGATCATCGTCTCCAGGCGGCTCAGCGCATCGCGGGGACTGTTCGCGTGCAATGTCGTCAACGAGCCTTCGTGCCCTGTGTTCATGGCGGCCAGCATATCGAATGCCTCCGCCCCCCGGCATTCGCCCACCACGATGCGATCGGGGCGCATGCGCAGCGCGTTGCGTACAAGATCGCGGATGGCGACGTGGCCGCGCCCTTCGATGTTGGCGGGACGCGCCTCCAGGGCGACCACGTGCGCATGTCGCAGGCGCAGCTCCGCCGCATCCTCGATGGTGATAATGCGTTCACCCTGCGGAATGGCATTGGACAGAATATTCAGCAATGTCGTTTTACCCGACCCCGTCCCCCCCGAGACGACGATGTTGACTCGTTCGCGGACACATCGGTCGAGGAACTCCGCCATGGAGGAATCCAAAGCCCCTCGCGATACGAGATCGCACATCGCCAGCGCATGCTTTGGAAACTTGCGTATCGTCAGGCTCGCTCCCTTTAACGCCACGGGGGCGACCACCGCGTTCACGCGAGACCCGTCGGCCAGCCGGGCATCCACCATGGGCGAGCTTTCGTCGATACGGCGTCCCACGGGCGCAACGATACGCTCGAGCACACGCAACACTGCCTGTTCGCTGCTGAATACGGCCGCGTGACGCGACAGCTTGCCTTCGCGCTCCACATAGATTTCGTCGTGGCGGTTCACCATGATTTCAGTGATGCCGGGATCGTCCAGCAACGGCGACAGTGGCCCCAAGCCCAGCGCTTCATCCAGGACATCATTCATCAGAGCATCGCGATCGATGCCATCGGGAATCTCGGTGTCCGCGCGGATGATGGCGAGCAGGCGATCGGCCGCCTCGCTGCGCAATAGGCTATCGCTCATTTTCGCTACATCCCGACGCCTTAGATCGAGCGCATCCAGCAAAGCCGATTGCAGTCGCTGGCGATGCGGCAGCAAATCGACCGCCACCCGCATCCCGGCGTCGACGTAGAAGTCTGACGCGTGGGCCGCATCCCGCAGCGCCGGTTCCGCCATCCGTACCGACGACATCGCCGCGCCGCCAAACGGCACGCTGGGCGTGCCCGGCAAGGACGGCTCGGAAGGCGCGGCCAGCACGAGGGACTGCCGTGCGGCAGGCATGCGCGTCATGGCCAGAAAAGGTTCGCGCCGCACTTTCATCAGGCAAGGGCCGACAAGGACCTCGTCGTTCGATGTCAGCGGCCCGTACCGTGCGATCCGCTTGCCGTTGACCAGCGTGCCAGACAAGGTACCGGCATCCTCGATCATCACATCCTGCCCGGACAGGACCAGCCGGGCATGTTCCCGCCCCACCCGCCAGTGCCGCACGCGAATCCCGCAGTGCGGCCCGCGCCCCAGAATGACGGGAGGTTCGACGCGGACGATACGATGCGCGCCATCCTCGAATTGCAGCTCTATTTCCAGCACGATTCAATCCTTGAAGTCGTATTGATTGGTCCCGCCTCCCGGCGACGCCGGTGCCCATTGCGAGCCCGCCCCACGATAGGGATCCCAGGCGCCATCGACGGGGACGGCAGGGGCGGCCGGCTCGGACATCAGCATCCTGGGGGATCCGGGAAAGGCCTCGTGCAGTTGACCGCGCGCGCGCAAAGTGGTGGACCGCATGGTTGCATGGTCTTCCGAAACCACGACCGGCGTCACGAATATGGCCAGCTCGGTTTCCTTGTAATGTTCCCGCCGGGCACCGAACAAGGCGCCGAGCAGCGGGATATCCCGCAGGCCGGGCAGGCCATTGGTTTCCACATTGCGCTCCCGCGAAAGGAATCCGCCAATCACCAAGGTGCGGCCGGACCGCACGTTGAACTCCGTCGAAGCGCGGCGGGTCTTGAGCGCCGGCCCGCCGTTGGCCGTCACCGACGCGTCGACCGCGCTCGCCTCCACCTCGATGCGCGAGCGCACGGTACCGCTGGATGCGATCGTCGGGGTAATCCGCAGAGACACGCCATAGGGCTTGAACAGTGTGGAGGCATTGCCGTCCTTGTCCACCGTGGCATACGGCACTTCGCCACCCGCGAGGAACTCCGCGGTCGAGCCGCTGCGGGCCAGCAACTGCGGCTGCGCCAGGACGACAGCCTCGCCGCTCTGCGCAAGCAGGTTCAAGCGCGACGACAGCAACATGTTCATGCCGGCGTAACCGACACCCGGCGCCGCGCGCAGCGCGGTGGAAACCGGCGATTCGCCGGGCCGTTCGGCAAGCCGCCCGGACGCCGCGGCATCGAGCGCCCAGCCCGCCGTCAGACCGCCCTGCGTCGTGCCATCCCAGCGCACGCCCAGTTCGGTCAGGCGCGAACGTGGCAACTCCACCACCTTGACATCGAGCAGGACCATGCGGTCCCACCCCACCTTTCCGGTGAAGTCGAGCACCTGAGGATAGCGCTGCGCCAAGGCGGCGATCCGTGCATGATCGGCATCCGACAAATCGTTGCCCTCGATGACAATCTGATCGCCAACCGCTTCGCCGCGTGCGCCTGGAATCCGCGCCAGCAAGGCGTCGACCTCGGCGCGCATGCTGCGCGATCGCGCGGGGGCGACACGCACGGTATACGCCATGCGCTTTTTGCGGGCCCATACGTGAAGGGACGTCTCTCCTTCGGCGCGAGCGAATACGATGACTTCCGCGGCATCCGCCGGGACCGCCTGCAGGACTTCGCCGTGGCCGACCGCAACGCGGCTGACGCCGGGATGCGTCAGCACGCGCGTCTCGCCGACCTGCATCTCCAGTATCGTGGCGCCGCCGGCGGATGCCGGAGCCAGCCACAATTCCATTGCGCAGATCACGGCGATGACCGGCCACCAGACCCGCCACTTGCGCACCGGCCGCATCACGGACGCACCCGCGCGCGACGATCGGGCTTGGCCACCGCGCCCGGCCTGGATCGGCCCGCGCTGACCGTTTCGCCGGGCACGGCGGCATCGAACAGGCCCGAATCCACTTCACTCCTGTCGCCGTCCTCTTGCATACCGCTACCGTCAGGATAAGGCCGGTCGCCGTACAGCACGGTCACGGCGCGTGGGCGCGCCTGGGCGTCACCGTCGATACCCAGCAGTGCGGCCAGATCCCCACGGGCTGCCGTGCCATTAATGTCCGCGTCGCGATGATGGCGCAGGATCGCGGTGATGCGCCCCGCCTGCCTTGCCGCGACGAGCTTCACGGCATCCTCCGGTCCGGCGTCCAGGGTGATGGTCGAAAATGCCTTGGCGGTGTCCTCGGCATCACCCTCGCCACCTGTGGCCAGGACCAGCACGCCTTGAAGCAAGGGAGCCGTTATCTGGCGGCGCCCGTGATCGAAAGAGACGTAGAGGTCCAGCAAGTCTCCCGCCTGCAACATCCCGGAAAGGGAGTTGATATCGTCTACCGGGATCGTGATGGCCCGACGCCCGGTCGGCACGCGCGACGACAAGGGGGCGGCTTTCATGGGTGCCAGGTGCGAACGAAGGATGGGATCGCCCCGACGCAGGGAATATGCCAGCACGCTGTAGGTATGCTCGGCGAAGTCTTCCGGCGCCAGGGCGTCGCTGGAGGACCATTCGGACGGGATATCCCGGATGGCCACGTAGGCTTCCTCCAGCCGGGTACCGGCCGCCAGGTCATAAGCGGCGACCAGGCGTGGAACGGTAACGACACGCGCCTCGGCTTCGATTTGCGCGATGCGACTTTGTATATGTTGCCGCGCGGCCCATGCCGCCAGCAAGCCGGCCGCGACCGTTACAGCCGCCATCACCCAGCGTTGGGGAATTCGCTTGAACATATCCGCTATCCCCCGATACGAACGACGGCCGTGATGCCGCTGCCCTGGTCCAGCGGAACGATGACCGTGGACAACGTGATGCGGCCTCGCGACCAGGAATGCGCCTCCTGGAGCGCCTCGGCAGAGGCCGGCCGCGCAGCCCGACCGCCAGCGCGCCACCCGCCGGCGGCCAGCGCGTGGGAAAGTTTCTGACGCAGCGGCGCGGGAGCCAGGCCGTGTGTCCATACCTGTTCGATGACCGATGCGCCGTCATCCCGGGAGCGGAATTCGAAATGCAATTGCCCTCCTGGTACCGGCCACTCGAAGCCCGCTTCCCCCAAATCTCGGCTGCCGTCGATCCCTGCGGCCGCGTCCGCAGGATTCGCAGCGGCCGCGGCATCGCCATGAGAGCCAGCGGAGCCTGGCGTCACGGCAGGGCTGGCGCGGAGGACGGAGGCCGCACCGGCATCCACCGGTAGCACCGAGATAGAGCCTTGCGTCCTCCCTCCCCCGGCATCGATCAGGCGAGCCGCCCGATGCATCCCCTCGGCGGCGCCTGCCACCACGACCGCTCCGGGAGCGACCCAGATGTCCCGCAGCGCCGGCTGCCGTGCTGTCAGCCAGAGTGCAATATCGCGGATCGACCCGGGGGCGTCCAACAGCCAGACGAACACAGGCAGACCTTGGATGCGCATGCCGTCGCCCAGCGGCACATAGCTGCCGCCCGGAGGCAAAGGCGGCGGCGCCACGATTGCCGCGGCGGGCAGCGCCCGGGCCGCCGCATGGGGGATGTGCAATGCGACTGTCGCAAGACCCGCAACCGCCAGGCACAGGAACACGCGAACTCGTATCACGGCAACCGCCCGTCCATCTTCGCGGCGCGATCGAGCCTATCGGCAGGCACGAGATCCGACCACGGCATCAGCCAATCCAGATCGGGCGTGGGACGTCCCCAGGCACGATCGATACGCTGCAGGGTCGATTTCGCCCGCCGTGCCGGCACGTGGCTGAAGCGCACGGCGTCCCGCCACGCCGTGCGCGACGAAGCAATACGTTCCTGCGCATGCGAATCGGCGGTCGCATGACCGGCATCCGCCAGGATGGCCGCGTGGCGGCGCAAGACCCATCCATCGCCGTGCTGGCGATGCGGGTGGACGCGCACTGCCGCGTCGACGCGCACCATGCCACGGTCTTCCACATCCAGTTCTTTACGCAAGGCGGCCACCCGGGCCCCGCCCGGACCGGGGAAGTTCGCCGCATGCGCGGCGCGCGAGACATGCATGCGCACAGGCCCGGCGTTCGCCGAAGCCACCTGACGCCTGTCGGACAGGCCCCGGCCGCCGTCATCGCGGCGATCGCCCACTGCATAGCGGAATGCCTGGACACGCGCGGCATGGGCTGCCTCCATGCCATGCCACTGAAGGCGCCCCACGCTTATGACGGCGGTACCCAGCAAGCCCAGAAGCGCCAGTCCAGCGAGAGACTCCACCACTGCCTGCCCCTGCTGTGCCTTACTCAACATGGCGCACCTTTGCTTCGGACCTGAGGCGTACCTTCGTCGCTGAGGCCTCGCCCGTGTATGGATTTGCAGCCGCGCGTTCCGGCAGCCCAGCCAACCTTGCCTGCCAATAAGGCCGGAACAAGGTGGCAAGTTCCGCCGCGCCATCGCCGCGAGCCGTGGGCCGGGCAAAATAGGTTTCGGCAGCGCTCGTCACCGTCATATCGTCTTCCTCGGCGAGGCCCGCATACGAGAAGCGGCCTCTGGGTGCCGGGAACATTCCACGCATATCGCCGGCCGCGAGCAAAGGGGCGGGTTGTCGCAGTGTCAGCGAAAATCTCGCGGCGCGCCCGGCACGCCGCGCGGGCACCTCGGCGTAGAACGGCAAACCGGCGCCGTGCCAACGCGCACGATCGCGCAGGGAGTAGGCGTAGGCCAGCGGATTCGATACGCCGTTGACGATGTCCCAGGACGTATGCTGACGCACCCATCGCCAGAAATCCTGGCGCGAGAAATCATCCGGCGCATCGACGCCGGGACGTTCCCGCGCCGACGTACCGGATCTTCGTACATCAGCCTTGCCCCAACCCATTGCGTACTCACGGTAGTAGCAGCCTATGTACTTGTTGGATCGAAGCTTGTGAAACGACTGTGTGTCGATGGAACGCCACAGGCCATCCGCCCCCAGCTGCGTACCGCCGCGTCGCCGCAATTCATGTCGCCATGCGGGGCAGCGGAAACTGACCGGCCAGCCGTTGCGTGCATCCGTGTTGCGCGGCCCAAGAAAACCGTAGCGGCCCACCGCCGCGAGCACCGTGGACCGCAGGGCACCCGCGCGATTGCCCGCATGCGTCCGGACGAAACCGGGCCAGTCGTCGGCCCCCAGGTCAAGGCGCAGGGCTGCGCGTGAAGCGCGGTCGGCGCCCATTGCGACGGTTACCGGGAATTCCGGGTAATTCGCCTGGACCACCGCACGCATGGCAAGCGAGCGGCTGTCGGGCAAATGCGCCAGCGTTTCCCGCGCGGAAGCCGCCAGCACGCGATGAACGGTAGTGTCATGGCGCTGATAGGCCTGCGCGAAGCGCGCGACCAGGGCATCCGCATTCGCCGCCGAGTATGCGCTTGCATAAGCCTGCCCATGAGCCGCTCCGAACAGCATCGCAATGACTCTGGCAGGCGGATTGCCGCGCAGGACGCGCTGTCGCTCCGCGTATCCGAACTGCGTCCACGTCGCCAGGGTGACCAGATGCGCCATCGCCACCTGGTGCCCGATCTGGGCGCGATTGATGTAGGCGAGCAGGTTCAGCGCGCGCGCTTGCACCAACGCGCCGCTGTATGCGGCGGCGTCAGCCGCATGGGTCAGCCGAACCCGCGCCGCGATGGTCTGCCCCAGGTTGTACAGCAGGACCAGAGACAGGGCGCCCAGACCGGCCAGGCCCAGGGCCAGCGGCAGGGCTTGCCCCCGCGCCCGGCAACACCGCTTCATTGAGCGGCTCCGGCATTACCGGTAAACGATTTCAGCGATTTGGCCTTGGCCTGGGCAGCCGCCTTGCCTGCGGCAGCCTGCGCCGCGCGCGATTGTTCGGCGCCGCTTTCTCCCGCCAGTTCCCGGGCCATCGCCGCGGTCTGCGAACGCACGACCTGGCCGAACAACTGGTACACCGCAATGGCCGCCACCGCGACCAGCGCGACCACGATAATGTACTCGGTCATTCCCTGGCCGAGCTGCCGCCGACGATGTTTGCGCATGGGTGCCTCCGTAGAACTGGTAGGCATCCAGTTTGCGCAAGGCAGGACGCCGCGCCAATTCGTACATGCCGAGCTGGATCAAACCATCACACTGCGCGAGAAAGCAAAACGCCGCCCTTGAGGGCGGCGTGCTGGCCATGATGAGCGACGCGCGTTCTACTTTTCCGCGGCGTTGGTGATGGCATTGCCCGCGCGCTGCAGATCCTTGCCGGCGCCGGCGACCGTATTGCATCCTGCCAGGACCATTGCAAAGACCACCAATGTCGTCAGCATCATTTTCGAGCGCATGGTTTGATCTCCTTGATTTGACCGTGCCCGTCGCGGCACCGGTCGTTCACACTACCTGGACACGCAGTTCGCCCAGGCCCGCGACACCACCCACCATTACGTCGTTCCTGACGACCGGGCCGACACCTTCCGGCGTGCCGGTGAAGATCAGGTCGCCGGGTTGCAGCTCGAACAAGCCGGACAGATAGGCAATGCTTTCCGGAATGTTCCAGATCAGCTCGCTGATGTTGCTGCCCTGCTTGCGGGAACCGTTCACATCCAGCCAGATGTCCGCTTTTTCCAGGATACCCGTCTTGCTGACGGGATGGATCGGGCCCAGCGGCGCGGATTGATCGAAGCCCTTGCCCACTTCCCACGGGCGTCCCAGCTTTTTGGCTTCGCCCTGCAAATCGCGGCGCGTCATGTCCAGGCCCAGGGCGTAACCCCAGATATGCTCGTTGGCCTTCTCGACCGGAATGTCCTTGCCCGCCTTGCCGATCGCCACGACCAGCTCCATTTCGTAGTGCAGGTTCGACGTCTTGGACGGATAGGGCATCTTCCCGGTTTCACCGTCGCGCACCGCGATGATGGCATCGGCGGGCTTGCAGAAAAAGAACGGATCCTCGCGGCCGGTAAAGCCCATTTCTTTGGCATGCTCGGCGTAATTGCGGCCAACGCAATACACGCGGCGAACCGGAAATAAGGCGGCGCTGCCCGCTACCGGAACGGCGACGACGGGCTGAGGGGGCAAAACATAGTCCATGCTGTTGACCTCGTGGAAGACGCAACCGGGCGACCGGTGCTGAAATAATCATGCGCGAGTGTAATCGTTTCGCGCCGCTTGGACAGCAGGTGCTAACCCCTTCCGGCGTCCGGATGTCCAGCCTCCTCGGCTATTCAGCGAACCGAAAGCCTCCCGGCAGGCGTCCGCCGGCGCGCCACCGGCGTCCCCGGCCATTCGCGGCAATGGAAAAGGGGCCGGCATCGCCAGCCCCTCCGCACCTCCGCGGGACCTGCCGGGTGCTTATTTGGCGCCTTTCGCGTGGCGCTCCGCGCTGCGCGTGATTTCCTCGTGCGCGGCATCGACGCCTTTCCAGCCTTTCACCTTGACCCACTTGCCCTTTTCCAGATCCTTGTAGTGCTCGAAGAAGTGCTGGATGCGGGCGATATCTTCTTCAGGCAGATCCTGGTACGACTTGATGTGGCGGTAAGGCGGGTAAAGCTTGTCGACAGGCACGGCCAGCAGCTTGGCATCGCCTCCCGATTCGTCATCCATTTCGAGCACGCCCAACGCACGGCAGCGGATCACCGAGCCGATCTGGATGGGAAACGGCGTAACCACCAGAACATCCGCCGGATCGCCGTCCTCGGACAGGGTCTGCGGAATATAGCCATAGTTGCACGGATAGTGCATGGCGGTCAGCATGAAGCGATCGACGAACACGGCGCCCGTATCCTTGTCGACCTCGTACTTCACGGGATCCGCGTTCATGGGAATTTCGATGATGACATTAAATTCATCCGGCAGCTTGGGGCCGGGAGGGACACGATCGAGACTCATGGTTCAGCCTTCTTGAAGGAAAAAATTCAGGACTTGCCGTGGCCGCCGGACTTGGCCGGCGCATCGCCTGGGCCATTATCGCGGCGGGATGGCGTCGAGGCCGGCGGCTCGGGTTCTTCTTCATCCAGCCCGGCAACGGGGATCGGCGCGCTATCGAAGTAATCCTCGACATCGATGGGCGCTTCGGCGGGTCTTGCCACGGGCGACGGCGACGACGGCGCAGGCTCGATTTGCGCCGGATGCGCATGGCCCCGCGCATCCGGGTCGAGGACGTAATCGGCGGCCGGCGCCTCCACGGGCAGCGCCTCGTGGACGTAGATGCTTGCGGGCGCGGGGGCTTCCGCGGCGTCCGACAGGAATCCGCTTTCGGGATCCACGCGCGAGGGATCGCCATGCATGTCGGCCGCCGGCAAAGCTTCGTCGGCGGCCAGCACCGGCAGCGCAATCCCTGCCGCCGTGGCCAGGCGCCAATGTCGCACGGCGTCGTTCTGGCGATCCAGGCGGTCATACAGGCTGCCCAACAAGGCGTGCGTGCGGGCGTCGGGGCGACGTTCCACGGCTCGCCTCAGATAGCGCTCGCCCTGCCCCCACAGTTGCCCAGTGAGGCACAGCATGCCAAGTGCGCACAGCACTTCCGGATCGGTCGGACGCTGCTGCAGCCATTTCTCGGCACGCTCCAGGCGTCGCGGCACCTGGGATGCATCACAGCGCGAATAGGCCGCCAACAGCCGCGCATCGAAGCCGTGCGCAATGGCGGCCTCGAGTATGCGCGCCGCCTCGTTTGCCTCGCCGGCCGCTTCGAAGGCGGCCGCTCCGGCCAGGGCAATATCGGGCAGCAGGCGTTCTTCCGCCTTGAGATCCTTCCAGATGGGACGCCACGTATCGCCGTCAATGGCGGCACGCAGGCGTGCAGCCCCCGATACGCCGATGACGCGAAGAGCTTCGTCGCGTGCCATGGCGCCACGGCGCGACAGCGCCCGCGCCAGGGTAAACACCTGCTCGTGATGGCCAAGCGCGCGCTCGGCGCGCAGCAGCAGGCGCATCGTATTCAGATGCCGCGCGCCTCCGTCCTGCAACGGAGCCAGCACTTCCAGGGCGCGGGCCGGCTGCCCCTGCTCCAGCAGCAGGTCGGCGGTAACGGTGGCCACGGCCTCGATGAGGCCCGGCTCGCTACCCGCGGCTTCCCGCGCCCGGTCCAGCATGACGTCTCGCCGCACGAATTCGCCCAGGCCCTGCGCGGCGCGTGCCGCCGATAAGGCGGCCAGCACACGGCGATTGCGGCCTTTGGTCTGATCGAGCAGCTTGGCGAGGTCCTTCTCGGCATGCGAATAGCGGCCTTCCAGCAAGCCGATCCACCCGCGCTCGAGCAATTCGTGGTCGCGCGCCTGGGCGCGGCGCCCGCGCCAGGCGCGCATGCGTTCGGGGATGGCCAGCAGCCACGCCAGCAGCCGCAGTCCCACGTAAATGGCCACGAACAGCGCGATCGACAGCAACACCGCGAGGGTCAGCGAGAGCTCCACGCGAAACGGCCAGACCAGCAGCAATACATTGCCGGGGTGGGCCCGCAGGACCACCGCCACGGCAACCGCGACAACCGCCAGCAATAGCGTCCAGAACCAGGCGCGCATGGTTTAGTCCCGCCCTTTGATGGTGCCCGAACTGTCCGCGCGCAGCGCCGCGATGGCGCTCAGACTGTCCGACAGGTCCGGCATGGGTGTCGCGATCTGGATCTGCGCCAGCTCACGCACCAGGCCGAGCGCGGCCAGGGTATCGGGCGAACGGCGGTCGTAATAGGTATCCAACGTGCGGCTCACGGTATCCAGTTCGTTCTTCCAGATAACGGGCTGACGCATCAGCAGCGCCAATTGCACCGTCAGCAAGCGCTGGCGCAGCGTGGAACGCAGTTGTTCCGCCTGCTCCGTGGACAGCAGCAAGGCGGCAGGCTCGTCCACGCGCTGCACACGCACCAGGTCTCCCAGCTCGTGCGCCAGGGCGCCGCCGGCGCGGGCAGGCCAGGAGGCGATCTCCGCGCGCCAGCGCTGCCACCAAGCGGCATCCGGCGGCAGATCTGGCCCTACGGCGGCGGGCGCGGGGCTGGCGGCCGCCGGCGCATCCGCGGGCGCCGCCGATCCGGCGCCGGCCGTCACGGCATCGGGCACCAGAAGAGGCGCCTTGCCCACCAGGGCGACCAGGCGTTCGATACGGCCCGCCTGGACGGGAACGTCGATGGTCTTGACCGCGCGCAGGCGATCCAGGTCGCCGTTGATGGTCTGCTGAAGGCTGGCATAGCGTGGCCGCCCCGCCCGCGCCAAGCGCGATTGCGCCGTTTCCATGGCGACGATGGCATTGCTTACGCTTCCGCCAAGCCGCAACTGCTGATCGGCGATCGTCAGCAACCGTTCGACATCGTTGATCAGGACGTCATCGCTGACGTTGTCGTTGAAGTCCTGCCATGCCTGTTCCAGGGACGTGTATTGGCTTTGTGTTTCCTGCACCGTGGCTTCCAGCGCGGCGACCTTGTCGCTCTGTACTTGCGCCAGGGCCAGGGCCTGCCGCGTCTCCGATCGCGTCTGGTTCAATGCGCTGTTCAGCGCATCCAGCCGGGTGGCGATTTCGCGGCCCGCCGCCAGGAACTGCTGTCGCTGCATCCATAGGGCGGCCACGAGGACCAGCGCCAGCAGGACGACGACAACGAGGGTTGCGACCAGCGGGGAAGCCCCGCCTTTGCGCGCCGCGCGGGGCGACGGAGGACTGGACGCGGCGTTCTTCGGGCCAGCGGATTTCATGTCGGCCGAAGTCGAATTATTGGAGACGACCGGCGCCGCGGCCGGATCGGTGGCAGGAGTCTTTTCTGTCATGGGGCGATTGTATTCGGTACAAATGCGAAACGATGACTCAAGCCGAAACAAAAGCATTAAAGATGGCATCCTCTGCCGGTGCGCAAACCCGTACCGCCCGTCTGGCGGAGGCATCGTAAAGCGCGAGCCGGTCGACCAGACGCGGATGGGTGACGATAAAACGACAGGCATCCCACCAGGGTTCGGCGCCTGCACGCGCCACGTTCGCCCTTACCGCATCGATACTCTCGCCGCTGGTCAGCAGCCAGGTAGGATAATGCGCATCCGCCGCCCAGCGACCCACCTGCGCCAGCGCATCGGCCTCCCAGCGCGCCGGTACGCGCCGGTAGACCGCATGCAGCCGCACCGAAGCCCCGTGGCCATGAAGCTGCTCCGCCAGCCAATCGCGGCCGGCGGTACCCCGTACCAGCAGCACCCGGCGCGGAAGGGGGCCGCGCGCAGCCAACAGCGCCCACAAGGCTTCGGAATCGTGGCGTGGCGCCTCGGCGCCAGGATGGACGATAGCGCACTGGGCGTCCAACTGGCCGGATTGCCGCAGGCGGGCGGCCGTCGCGGGTCCCACGGCCGCGGCAACACAGGACGAGGGCCAGGCCGCCATGCCGAGCGCCCTCAGTTGCTCCAGGTATTGCGCCGCGGCGTTGCCGCTGACGAACACCGCCAGATCGAAATCGCCGGGCAGGGGTATACCCTCCGGCCCCGCGACGAGCGGCTCGATACTGAGCGCCGGCCACATCCGGACCTGCCAGCCGGCCGCATGCAAGCGGGTGGCCAGTGCTTCGTTACGCCCCACGGGACGCGTCAGTATTGCCGTCTGGGCCTCGTTCGGCATCAGGCGCGCTCCGCGAGGTGGCTCAGTCGTGCGCCGACAGTTCGGCCAGGAGCGAAGAAGCGCCCTTGTCCAACAATTCCCGGGCCACTGCCGCGCCTATGGCCTCGGCTTGCGTCGTCGGGCCGGAGCCTTCGGCGTGCAGCACCCGCGCGCCGTCGACCGACGCGACCAGCGCTCTCAGATGCAGGCTGGTGCCGTCGCTCGTGGCGTAGGCGGCCAGGGGCACCTGGCAGGAGCCGCCGAGCGTGCGCGACACCGTCCTTTCAGCGGTCACGCAGGCTGTGGTGCGCGCCGAGGCCAGCGGCGCCAGCCATGCGCGGGCGTCATCGCGATCGGCGCGGATTTCGATGCCCAATGCCCCCTGCCCCGCGGCTGGCAGGCTTTCCTCGACGTCCAGGACGGCGCGGATGCGCTGCGCCAGCCCCAGGCGTTCGAGCCCGGCAGCCGCCAATACGATGGCGTCATAGTCGCCGGCATCCAGTTTGGCGAGTCGCGTATCCAGATTGCCGCGCAGGGGGCGCACCACGAGGTGCGGGTAGCGCGCGCGAATCTGGGATTCGCGGCGCAGGCTGGAAGTGCCGACCACGGCCCCCTCGGGCAGATCCCGGAGTGCCGCGTACCGGTTGGATACGAAGGCATCGCGGGGATCCGCGCGCTCGAGCATGGCGCACAGCTCGAAGGAGACGTGCAGATCGATCGGCACATCCTTGAGCGAATGCACCGCCAGATCGGCCCGCCCATCCAGGAGGGCGTTTTCCAGCTCCTTGACGAACAAGCCCTTGCCGCCGACCTTGGAAAGCGTCCGATCCAGGATCTGATCGCCTCGCGTGGTCAACGTCAGGAGCTCCACCGCACAGTGCGGATACAGAGCCAGCAGGCGGTCCCGCACGTGCTCGGTCTGCCACAGTGCCAGGCGACTCGCCCGGGTGGCAATGATCAAACGGCTAGGTTGGGACACAGGCGGATGCTCAGGCGAAATGGGCGGCCACCACGGTCACGATAATCCCCAGCACGGCGAGGATAAACAGGCCTTGGAGCAGGCTCAGGCCCGTTTCGGATTGCTGGGATTTGCCAGTTTTAAGCAGACTCATGCACGGATTCCTTGGAGACGACCTTGCGGCTTGCCAGCCACCGTCCCAAAAGAACGACGAACAGCGCGCCGGCTATTTCAGCGCCCAATTTAACCATAGCCGGCTGCGGCCCGAATTGACCTTCGACAACAACGTCGGTAATAACCATGCCGCCCGCGATCCAGCCCAGCAGACCGGCACCGAACATAACCACCACGGGATAGCGGTCGATGAGCTTGAGCACCAGGGTGGAACCCCAGATGATGATCGGCACGCTGACCAGCAGGCCGAACACCACAAGCCCGATCTGATGGCTGGGATCGGCATTCTGCGCGGCGCCGGCAATGGCGATGACGTTGTCCAGGCTCATGACGAAATCCGCGACGATGATGGTTTTGACCGCGGAAGCGATGGACGCGCTGCCCTGGATCTTGTCGTGTCCGTCCTCTTCGGGGAGCAGCAGCTTGACGCCGATCCACAGCAGCAGCAGGCCTCCTACGACCTTCAGGAAAGGAATGTTCAGCAGGGTCAGGGCGAAGGCAATCAGCACGACGCGCAGCAGGATGGCGCCGGCGGTACCCCACAGGATGCCCTGCATCCGCTGCTTGGGCGCCAGGTTGCGGCAGGCCAGCGCGATGACCACGGCGTTGTCGCCGCCCAACAGGATATCGATCAGGATGATCTGGAAAACGGCCGCCCAACTGAGCGTCTGGAAGAATTCAAGCACGTCACAACCCCCACAACATGGTTTTCATTCAAGCCGATTGGAGCAAATAAGCAGCCCGCGCACCAGCTTTCCGCAGGCGGCGGGCATCGGCCCTGTCAGGGGATTGTAATTCAGCTTTTCGTCAGATTTGCTCCGACTGTTTAAGATTTTTGTCAGGATGGCGCCGGGCAATCATGATCTTGCCCAGCAATAGCACCAGAATCGCGCCGCAGGCACCCGCCATCAGGGCAAGGTTGTGCTCGGTCGTCCCCAGCGCGGCGTCGAGCCGCACCACCGATTCGTGCAGCGCCGGATCGCCCACCAGCAGTTCGCCGGCGATGAAGCCCAGCAGCGCGGCTCCCACCCATACGATCAGCGGGAAGCGCTCGATGACCTTCAGCAGCAGCGTGCTGCCGAAGATAACCAGCGGAATACTGATGGCCAGACCCACGACCAGCAGCGTGGTGTCGCCCATGGCGGCGGCGGCAACCGCCACCACGTTATCCAGGCTCATCACCAGGTCTGCGATCATGATGGTGCGAATGGCGGAAAGCAGATTGCCGTGGGACTTGGCATCACCGTCGTCCTCGTCTTCCGGCATCAGCAAAGACACGCCGATATAGACCAGCAGAACCGCGCCTATCAGTTTCAGCCAGGGCAGCAACAGGAGTTTGGCGGCCACCAGCGTCAGCACGATCCGCATGATGATGGCGGCGGCCGAACCGATGACGATGGCTTTCTTCTGCTGGGTGGGCGGTAGCGAACGGGCCGCCAGCGCGATGACGACGGCGTTATCCCCGGACAGAAGGATATTGACCCAGATAATTTGCAGAAGCGCGAGCCAGAAAGCGGCTTGTGTTAATTCCATACCCCTCGTTCCTCGATCCCTCAATGGTTTGAAAAGCCGAACCCCATCCCTGCGCAGCGATCGGGAAAATCGCGTGGCGCTAAGTTTATTTATCGCGGGGGACGTCGAACATTATATCGAGGCATAGACAAAACGTTCAGCTGTTTGTTGGATTTCTGAGGGAAAACCGCAGGTTTTTTGTCAGCTTGATGACATACAGCTGAGCTGAAAACCGACAATCTTTCATATAGCTTTCTTTTATCTGACTAATTTCTGAATACTGGCGGGAAGCGCGCCCATTCTTCTTTCGAGCATTAACCGATACTGGGCACCGAAACGAAGCTGTATGCTGACTTTAAACTGAAATAAAGCTGAATTAAAACTGAATTAAAACTGACCGTTAACTGAACATTGTCCGAGCCCTGAACCGAATATCCCTCCGTACGGTGGCGAGCGAAGCGCAATAAAAAAGGCTGGCGTGAAAAAGCCCGCCATAGGGCGGGCTTCTGACTGCATCCGGCGCCGGGGTGCGGCGCCGATGCGCGCCCCGGCGCTATGGCCGGGAGGCGATTACAGCACCGACTTCAGCAGCTTGCCCATCTCGGACGGATTGCGCGTCGTCCGGATGCCGCAGGCTTCCATGACTTCCAGCTTCGCGTCGGCCGTATCGGCTCCGCCGGAAATCAGCGCGCCGGCGTGGCCCATGCGCTTTCCGGGAGGTGCCGTGACACCCGCGATGAAGCCAACCACCGGCTTCTTCATGTTGTCCTTGGCCCACTCGGCAGCGGCGACTTCGTCCGGACCGCCGATTTCGCCAATCATGATGACGGCGTCGGTGTCGGGATCGTCATTGAACAGCTTCAACACGTCGATATGCTTCAGGCCGTTGATCGGGTCGCCACCGATGCCGACGGCGCTGGACTGCCCCAGCCCGAGTTCCGTCACCTGGGCGACGGCTTCGTAGGTGAGCGTGCCGGAACGGCTGACGATGCCGACACGGCCTTTACGGTGGATGTGTCCGGGCATGATGCCGATTTTGATTTCATCGGGCGTGATCAGGCCGGGGCAGTTGGGTCCCAGCAGCAAGGTCTTGCTGCCCTTTTGCTTCATGCGGTTGCGCACTTCCAGCATGTCGCGAACCGGGATGCCCTCGGTGATGCAGATCGCCAGGTCCAGTTCGGCTTCCACGGCTTCCCAGATCGCGGCCGCAGCGCCCGCGGGCGGCACGTAGATGACCGACACGGTCGCGCCAGTGGCCGCCTTGGCGTCCTTGACCGAAGCGTAGATGGGAATGCCTTCGAAGTCCTCGCCCGCCTTCTTGGGGTTCACGCCAGCCACGAAGGCGGCTTTGCCGTTGGCGTAGTCGCGGCACATACGGGTATGGAACTGACCCGTCTTGCCCGTGATGCCTTGGGTGATGACTTTAGTGTCCTTGTTGATCAAGATCGACATTTGTGAATCCTTGGCAATAACTTCTTATTTGACGGCGGCAACGACCTTGGTGGCCGCTTCGGCCATGGTGTCGGCGCTGATAATGGGCAGTCCGGAATCGGCCAGCATCTTCTTGCCGAGTTCTTCGTTGGTGCCCTTCATGCGGACCACCAACGGAACGTTCAGATTGACGGCCTTGCACGCGGTGATCACGCCCTCGGCGATCACGTCGCAGCGCATGATGCCGCCGAAGATATTGACCAGGATGGCCTTCACGCTCTTGTTCTTGAGCATGATCTTGAACGCTTCGGTCACTTTTTCCGCCGTGGCGCCGCCGCCGACGTCCAGGAAGTTGGCCGGCTCGCCGCCGAACAGCTTGATGGTGTCCATCGTGGCCATCGCCAGGCCAGCGCCGTTCACCAGGCAGCCGATGTTGCCGTCCAGCTGGATGTAGGCCAGGTCGAACTTGCTGGCTTCGATTTCGGCCGGATCTTCTTCATCCAGGTCGCGGTAGGCGACGATTTCAGGATGACGGAACAACGCGTTCGAGTCGAAGTTGAACTTGGCGTCCAGGGCGATGATGTTGCCTTTGCTGTCGCGGTTCAGGGGATTGATTTCGACCAGGGACGCGTCCGTTTCCATGTAGCACTTGTAGAGCTTCTGGAACAGGTCCACCGTCTGGGCGGTCGAATCGGCGGGCATGCCGATGGCATCGGCCACCTTCTTGCCCTGCTCGGCGGTCAGGCCGACCAGCGGATCGATGTATTCGGTGACGATTTTCTCGGGCGACGAATGCGCGACTTCCTCGATGTCCATGCCGCCTTCGCTCGACGCGATCAAGGCGACTTTCTGGGTCGCGCGGTCGGTCACCAGCGAAACGTAGTATTCCTTCTGGATATCCGCGCCTTCTTCGATGTACAGGCGGTTCACCTTCTGACCCTGCGGACCGGTCTGGTGCGTGACCAGCTGCATGCCGAGGATTTCGCTGGAGAGCTTGCGGACCTCTTCGATCGAGCGGGCCAGCTTCACGCCGCCACCCTTGCCGCGGCCACCGGCGTGGATCTGCGCCTTCACGACCCAGACAGGTCCGCCCAGTTTTTCCGCCGCGCTTACGGCTTCGTCAACGGTGAAGGCGGGAATACCGCGCGGCACGGTCACGCCAAATTTCTTCAGCAGTTCCTTGCCTTGATACTCGTGGATTTTCATGTGTTACCTGTCAGGTCGTATGAGAAAAAAGAGAGGAATCAGAAGCGGCATCCTCGTCCGGGACTGCCCCGGTATGCCACTTGGGGTAGTACTTGAGGACCACGGGTCCGTCGGTACTGAGCGCATGGCAGCCATCCAGCTGGAAGGGCCGCTTGCTGGGATCGGGGTTTTCACGGCGCCGTCCGGCCATGGTTTGCACCGCGGCCGTGGGCAGCACCAGCGCGAGTTCGCTCATGTGCGTACAGCCGGCCACACGTCCGAAACGCGTCTTGACCTGCTGGCGAAAGCCCCGGACCAGGTTCATGCCGACCAAGTCCCGATAGGCGTCCTCGATACTCGTGCAGTGCCCGCCATAGGGCGCGGCATCGTAGACCGCCTGCGCCGCCACGATCGTGTAGTCGGAATCGATGGTGATACGCAGATGCATATGATGCACCGGCTGGCCGGCATGCAACGTATCGCCTTCGTGCTTGACGAAGTCGTAGGCCTTGACATCGATGAGCTCGGCCTCGATGTCCCACAGACCGTCCTCGCGCACATAGCCCTGCACGCGTATCGAGCGCGTATGCAGGGGGGTACGGGAGACTTCCGGTGGCGGCAGGGGCATGCGTGGTCAGCTAAGGTTGCTGCAAGGCAACAAAACCTTCAAAGTATAGCGCACGGCCCATTATCAAAAAACCGGGGCCGGTTCCCGGGGGGAGACCGGCCCCACCACGCCCGCAGGGCCGGTCAGACCTGGGCGCGCAGTTGGCGCGCAGCGTCGACCATGCTGACCAGCGCGGCTTCGGTTTCCGGCCATGCCCGCGTCTTCAGGCCGCAGTCCGGATTCACCCAAAGGCGCTCTTTGGGCAGGCGGCCCGCGGCCTTTTCCATCAATTGCACCATCCATTCCACGTCCGGGACGTTGGGCGAATGGATGTCGTATACGCCCGGCCCGATGTCGTTGGGATAGCGGAAATCCTCGAAAGCCTTGAGCAGCTCCATGTTCGACCGGGAGGTCTCGATGGTGATGACGTCGGCATCCATCGCGGCGATCGATTCGATGATGTCGTTGAACTCCGCATAACACATATGGGTATGGATCTGTGTATCCTCCTGCACGCCTCCGGTCGACAGGCGGAAGCAATCCACCGCCCAGCCCAGGTAGGCCGGCCAGTCGGCGCGGCGCAGCGGCAGGCCCTCGCGGATGGCCGGTTCGTCGATCTGGATCACGCGGATGCCCGCTTTTTCCAGGTCGACGACTTCGTCGCGCAATGCCAGCGCCAATTGACGGCAGGTTTGTTCTCGCGGCTGGTCGTCGCGGACGAAAGACCATTGCAGGATCGTCACCGGCCCCGTCAGCATGCCCTTCACGGGCTTGTCCGTCAGGGATTGCGCGTACGAGGACCACCCCACCGTCATCGGCGCGGGGCGCGCCACGTCGCCGAAGATCACGGGCGGTTTGACGCAACGCGAGCCATAGCTCTGCACCCAGCCGTTGCGCGTGAAGGCAAAGCCGGCCAGCAGTTCGCCGAAATACTCGACCATATCGTTGCGTTCCGGCTCTCCATGCACCAGGACGTCCAGGCCAACATTTTCCTGGAAGCGGATGACCGACTCGATTTCCTTCCGGATCGCGGTTTCATAGGCCGAATCGCTGATCGCGCCGGCCTTCCAATCCCGCCGCAGAGCCCGGATCTCCGCCGTCTGCGGGAAAGAGCCTATCGTCGTGGTGGGAAATGCGGGCAGGCGAAGCTTCTCCTGCTGATGGGCGATGCGTTGCACGAACGGCGCACGGTCGCGCCGCACGTCGTCGGCAGCTGCCATGCGGCGCGCGACGGCGGGATTGTGGATGCGCGGGGATTGGGCGCGGTTGGCCAGCGCGGCGCGCTGCGTCCGCAGTGCTTCCTGTACCACAGGATCCCGAGCGTCATCCAGCGCGCGCGCCAATGTACGCACTTCGTCCAGCTTCTGCACCGCGAAAGACAGCCAGCTCTTGAGCTCGTCATCGAGCTCGGTCTCGAAACCCAGGTCCACCGGCACGTGCAGCAGCGAGCAGGACGGAGCGACCCAGAGCCGGTCGCCCAGTGCGGCCTTGGCGGGCGCCAATGCGCGCAACGCCGCGTCCAGATCCGTGCGCCAGATATTGCGGCCATTGACGATACCGGCCGACAGTACCTTCGAACCGATGACCTGCAGCAGCGGCACAAGCTGCTCCGGAGCGCGAACGAGGTCCACGTGCAGCCCCGCCACCGGCAAGCCGGCCGCGGTGGCCAGGTTGTTCCGCAAGCCGTCGAAGTAAGTCGCCACCAACACTTTCACCGGGGCGCCGGACAACCGCGTATAGGTCTCGGCATAGGCTGCGCGCCATGCCGCGGGCAAATCCAGCGCCAGGATGGGCTCGTCGATCTGTACCCACTCGACACCCAGCTCGGCGATCTTCCGCAGGACCTGGGTGTAGACGGGTAGCAGGGCCGCCAGCAGGTCCAGCTTCGCGGCATCGCCCGGGCCGGCATAGGCATCCCCCTTGCCCAGCCACAACCAGGTCAAAGGACCGGGAATCACGGGCTTGACCCGATAGCCCGACTCCAGGGCTTCGCGTATCTGGTCGAACAGCGACTCGCGCGCGACGCGGAACGACTGTCCCGGCGTCAGTTCAGGGACGATGTAGTGGTAGTTGGTATCGAACCACTTCGTCATCTCGCAAGCCGCGGCGGGGGTACCGGTGGGCGCGCGGCCGCGCCCCATGCGAAACAATGTATCCAGGCCGACCGGTGCATCGGCTGGCTGCCCGAAGCGCGCCGGAACCGCACCCAGCAATGTGGTCCATTCCAGCACGTGGTCGTACCACGCGAAGTCGCCGACCGGAATCAGATCCACGCCCGCATCGGCCTGCGCCTTCCAATGCCGGGCGCGTAATTCGCGCCCGATTTCCTGCAGGCTCTCCAGCGACGACTTGCCGGCCCAATAGGACTCGACCGCGCGTTTCAATTCGCGCTGGGCCCCGATACGAGGGAAGCCAAGATTATGAATGATAGTCATGGAAATCCGGAATCCAACAAAGAATGTTCAAGTCCGGGCATTGTGCGCGCGTTTAACTTTGAATCAAAATCAATGTTTGCATCGATTTCATGAAAAAAATTCATATAGAATGGTTGCTTGGGCCAAGGATCCCATAGTGCCGGTTACCACGGCCCCATCGATTTTCATTGAACGCCACGCACGCGTTTGCCTCTCTTCGGCCCCGACATGCTCGAAATCCGCCATCTGGAAACCCTTGCCGCAATCCGCGACGGGGGCAGTCTTCAGGAAGCCGCCGACCGGCTGCACCTCACGCAGTCCGCCCTGTCTCATCAGTTGCGCGAACTGGAGTCCCGGCTCGGCACCCCCCTGTTGAACCGCAGGACGCGACCAGCTCGCCTGACCACGGCGGGCCTGCGCGTACTGGCACTGGCCGACGATATCCTGCCGCGGCTGCGCGCCACGGAACGGGAACTGCAACGCCTGGCCGCCGGCAGGACCGGCCGCCTGCACCTGGCGATCGAATGCCACTCCTGTTTCCAGTGGCTGATGCCGGCCCTCGATGCATTCCGGGCGCAATGGCCCGAAGTGGCACTGGATCTGTCCGCCGCGTTTTCCTTCGCGCCCTTGCCCGCGCTGCTGCGTGGCGACCTGGATCTGGTGATTACCTCGGATCCCCAGGCGCTGGACGCCATCGATTATGTCCCGCTGTTCGGCTACGAACTGGTACTGGCCGTGTCCGAAGCCCATCCCCTGGCATCGCAGCGCTATATCCGGCCGGAACAGTTGGCCGACCAGACCTTGATCACCTATCCTGTCGATCGCCAGCGCCTGGACGTCTTCACGGCCTTCCTTGACCCTGCCGACGTGGAACCCGCGGCCGTGCGCAAGGCGGAACTGACACCCATCATCGCCCAATTGATTGCCAGCAACCGCGGGGTTGCGGCGCTGCCGAATTGGGCCTTGACCGAGTATCTGGACAAGGGCTGGCTACGGGTGTGTCGCTTGGGCCCGCAAGGCGTATGGCGAACGCTGTACGCCGCAATCCGAAACGAGGATGCGGATGCCCCGTTCATCAAGGATTTCCTGACTATCGCCAGGGATGTGAGTTTCCGTACCCTGACCGGAATCAAAGCGGCTGGAGCATGGGCGGGCGAAACGCGCGCAGAATAGCGACACAGCCCAGACCTGCGCCATGCGTAGTCGCGGGGTCGACGCCCCCTGATCCGTGGCTATTCGGGGAAACCACCGGTGAAGACAGCCGGCATGCCCCGGCAGGCGCCTGTCATTCGTCCTGGTCGTCGCCCAGTACCCGACGGATGACATCGTGCGCAAAGCCACGCGCCGCAAGAAAACGCGCCTGCTTGGCGTACGCGGCACGATCGGCCGGCCGCTCGCCGAAACGCTTGTTCCATACTGCCACGGCGCGGTCGTATTCCGTCGCGCGCAGGCCGTCTCGAAGCTCGCCTATCTGGGTTTCGTCGACGCCGTGCTGGCGCAATTCCTGCACAATGCGCGCCGAGCCCTGACGTTCGGCGCGGCGATGCACCAGGCTTTCGGCAAAACGCCGGGTGGATAGCCAGCCTTCCCGTTCCAGCTCGTCCAGCAAGGCATCCAAGGCAGCGGCGTCATCCGCATACGGGCTGAGCTTGCGCGCCAGCTCGCTGCGCGCGTATTCACGGCGGGATAGATAGCCCACCGCACGAGCTTTCAGCGTGGGCCCGCGCTTTTGCTCGGCCCGGTCGCCGACACGGAAGGGATCGTCCGCGGAACCGTCGGAAGAGAGATTGCCGAACCTCGCGCCGCGGCGACCGGAAATCATCAGCGGTTAGTCCTCTTCGGCCCCGCTTTCGGCAAAGGTATTGGCGCGGCTGACAATGCCCTGGTTCTCGCGTATGCGATTTTCGATCTCCAGGGCCATTTCGCGATGTTCTTTCAGGTATTCGCGAACGTTGTCCTTACCCTGGCCGATGCGGTCGCCCTTGTAGCTGTACCACGCGCCGGATTTGTCCACGATGCCGGCCTGCACACCCAGGTCGATGATTTCACCTTCGCGTGAAATGCCGCTGCCGTACATGATGTCGAATTCCGCCTGCTTGAAGGGCGGGGACACTTTGTTCTTGACGACCTTGACGCGCGTTTCGTTGCCGACGACCTCTTCCCCTTTCTTGATCGAGCCGATGCGGCGGATATCCAGCCGCACGGAGGAATAGAACTTCAACGCATTGCCGCCGGTGGTGGTTTCCGGATTGCCGAACATCACGCCAATCTTCATCCGGATCTGGTTGATGAAGATGACCATGCAGTTCGTACGCTTGATGGTGGCGGTCAGCTTGCGCAGCGCCTGGCTCATCAGGCGGGCTTGCAGGCCGGGCAACGAATCGCCCATTTCGCCTTCGATTTCGGCCTTGGGCACGAGCGCGGCGACCGAGTCGATGACAATGAGGTCGACCGAGCCCGAACGGACCAGTGCATCGGTGATTTCGAGGGCCTGCTCGCCCGTGTCCGGTTGGGAGATGAGCAGGTCGGTCAGGTTGACGCCGAGCTTGGCGGCGTATTGCACGTCCAGCGCGTGTTCGGCATCGACGAACGCGCACGTGCCGCCGATTTTTTGCATTTCGGCGATGACCTGCAGCGTCAGCGTGGTCTTGCCCGACGATTCCGGCCCGTAGATCTCGATTACCCGGCCGCGCGGCAGTCCACCCACGCCCAGGGCGATATCCAGGCCCAGCGACCCCGTGGACACCACCTGGATGTCATGCTCGACCTCGTTGTCGCCATACCGCATGATCGAACCCTTGCCGAACTGCTTTTCGATCTGCGATAGGGCCGCGGCGAGCGCCTTGGCTTTTTCCGAGGCGGCTGCCTTGCTGGTTTTGTCGTCCATGAAATGTCCTGTCTGGCGGTTTCTAGCGAATGGAAAATATGGTGGCCAGTGTCTTGCGATCGACGCCTGGTTTGCCATGTGCGTTAACCATATCGGCCGGATTATGGCATCGGATTATACTGTACAAAAAAACAGTATGACAAATTTTTCCGCGTTATCCCGTGTGGGCAAGCGCGAACGGGCGTGACAGAATCGGCCCAGGAGAGCGGAGACAGTCCGGAAACCATCCGGCATACCAGAACACCACAACGGAAAACCGTCACGGCCGCAACCCGGCACGAACGGACGCGCTCAGCTCAAGAAACCATAACGATCCACGAGAGAGCCTGGTCCCATGCGCATACTTATCGCCGAAGACGACAGCATTCTTGCCGACGGACTATCCCGTTCGCTGCGACACAACGGCTATGCCGTCGATGCCGTCCGCGACGGCATGGCCGCCGACCTGGCACTGGCCGCCCAGGCCTTCGACCTGCTGATTCTGGACCTGGGATTGCCGCAACTGGCCGGGCTGGAAGTCCTGAGACGGCTGCGCGCGCGCAACGCCCAACTTCCGGTGCTTATTCTAACCGCCGCCGATAGCATCGAGCAGCGCGTCAAGGGGCTGGACCTGGGGGCGGACGACTACATGGCCAAGCCATTCGCCCTGTCCGAGCTGGAGGCCCGCGTGCGGGCGCTGACGCGCCGCGGCGCGGGCGGCGGCGCCAGCCTGATCCGCCACGGCCGGCTGGTCTTCGACCAGGCGGGCCGGGTGGCCTCGGTGGACGATCAGCCGCTGGACCTGTCCGCCCGCGAAGTCGGCCTGCTCGAAATCCTGCTCATGCGCAGCGGACGGATGGTAAGCAAGAATCAGCTGGTGGACCATCTGTGCGAATGGGGCGACGAAGTCAGCACCAACGCCATCGAAGTCTACGTGCACCGCTTGCGCAAGAAACTGGAGCCGACCGGCGTCCGGATCATGACCGTGCGTGGCCTGGGCTATTGCCTGGAACGGGATCATGGCGCGGGCGAACTCGCACACTGAAACACCCCGCGTCCCGCCATTGAATCAGGAGGCGCTGGATATCCTCCGCAATGGCACGCGCGGCCCGTCCTTCGCTCTGCCCCGGCGCTCGCTGCTGGGCGAGATCCTCGATTGGATGCTGGCGCCGTTGTTCCTGCTATGGCCCATGAGCGTGGCGATCACCTACGTGGTCGCACAGAATATCGCCGATGTGCCCTATGACCGCGCGCTTGCCGGCCACTTGCGCGTACTCGCGCGACAGGTCCATACCGTCGACGGCAAAACGGTGCTGGACATGACGGACCCGGTGCGCGGCATGCTGCGCGGCAACGACACGGACAGCGTTTTCTGGCTCGCGCTGGACGGGCACGGCCGCTATCTGGGCGGCGACCGCGAGCTACCGCGGCCCAAGGGCGTGGACGTCGCGGCGCCCGGCGCCGTGCGCTACGAGGACAGCACGCTGCGCGGCTTCGCCATCCGCCTGGCCTATACCCGGGTCGACGCGGGTGCGGCGAGGGACACCCCGCTCCTGCTTATCGTCGCGGAAACCGCCGAACGGCGCGCGCAGTTGGCCAACGACATCATCAAAGGCGTCATCATTCCGCAATTCATCGTGCTGCCCATCGCGGTCCTGCTGGTATGGTTCGGGCTCTCGCGCGGGGTGGCGCCCCTGAATGCCCTGCAACAACGCCTGCGGGCACGCAGGCCCGACGATCTATCGCCCATCGATGAACGTGCGACGCCAAGCGAAATCGCACCCCTGGTAGCGGCGATCAACGATTTGCTGGAACGCCTGTCGGCGACCGTTCAGACGCAGCGCCGCTTCGTTGCCGACGCGGCGCACCAGTTGAAGACACCGCTGGCGGGCCTGCGGACGCAGGCGGAACTGGCCCTGCGCGATGCCAGCCCGGACGAAATGCAGACCAGCCTGCGCCAGTTGGTGGTAGGGTCCGAACGCGCCACGCGCCTGGTCAACCAGCTGCTGCTGCTCGCGCGGGCCGAAAACCCGGCAACAATAGGCATGACGGCGACCGACCTGAACGGCCTTGCGAGGGAGCAAACCATCGTGTGGGCGCCGCAGGCCCTGGCGATCGGCATTGACCTGGGATTCGAGGAGGCGGGCCGGCCGGTGCCCATCGCGGGCAACGCGATCCTGCTGGCCGAGCTGCTGAACAATCTGGTGGACAATGCGTTGCGCTACACACCGCGCGGCGGTCGGGTAACCGTGCGGGTGCGCGCCTTGCCCGCCGCCGCACTGCTGGAGGTCGAGGATTCCGGCCCGGGCATCCCGCCGGACGAGCGGGAACGCGTTTTCGACCGCTTCTACCGGGTATTGGGCACGCCGGCCGAGGGCAGCGGCCTGGGCCTGGCCATCGTGCGGGAAATCGCGCAAAAGCATGGCGCGACACTGGAACTCGCCGACAACCCTTCGCCGGGCAGCAGCCAGCGGGGACTGAGAATCAGTGTGCGGTTCCCCAAGAATTTACAATTAGAAACATAAATCGCGGTCTGCGTCAGGAAAACGTCAGACCCCCGTCAGCGTTCTTGCCTACCGTGGCGGTCAGCCGCTCCGCTACCGCGGGCGGGCCTGCACATACCGAGCACGGCGGGACAACCGCCGGCCATCCCTGAGGAGACAATCATGAGCACAGCTTCCATGCCGCGCCCGGGCGCCGTCACGGCCACGACTCCGATGACCCGCAACGAACGCAAGGTGATTTTCGCCTCGTCGCTGGGCACCGTTTTCGAATGGTATGACTTCTATCTCTATGGCTCGCTGGCACCGATCATTGCCATGCACTTCTTTTCCGGCGTCAATCCCACGGCCGGATTCATTTTCGCCCTCCTCGCCTTCGCCGCCGGCTTCGCCGTCCGGCCCTTCGGCGCGCTGGTATTCGGCCGCCTGGGCGATCTGGTCGGCCGCAAGTACACCTTCCTCGTCACGATCGTCATCATGGGCCTGTCGACCTTCCTGGTTGGCGTGTTGCCCACCTACGGCTCGATCGGTATCGCGGCACCCGCACTGCTGATCATCCTGCGCCTGCTGCAAGGCCTGGCGCTGGGTGGCGAATACGGAGGCGCGGCCACCTATGTGGCCGAGCACGCGCCGATGGGACGCCGGGGCTTCTACACCAGTTGGATCCAGACCACCGCGACGCTCGGTCTGTTCCTGTCGCTGCTGGTGATCCTGGGCGTACGATCCTACTCCGGAGAAACCGCCTTCCGCGATGCGTGGGGCTGGTGGCGCGCGCCCTTCCTGCTCTCTTTCGTACTGCTGGCGATTTCGGTGTGGATACGCTTGCAACTCAGCGAATCGCCCACCTTCCAGCGGATGAAGGCGGAGGGCAAGGGATCCAAGGCCCCCATCAGCGAATCGTTCGGACAATGGAAGAACCTGAAGATCGTGATCCTGGCGCTGCTGGGCCTGACCGCCGGCCAGGCCGTGGTCTGGTACACCGGCCAGTTCTATGCGCTGTTCTTCCTGACGCAAACGCTGAAGGTGGATGCCAATACCGCCAACATTATGATCGCCGTGGCGTTGCTGATCGGCACGCCCTTCTTCGTGATCTTCGGCGCCCTGTCCGACCGCATCGGCCGCAAACCGATCATCATGGCGGGATGCCTGATCGCGGCGGTGACATACTTCCCGATCTTCCAGGGCCTGACGCACTTCGCCAACCCCGCCCTTGAAAAAGCGCAGGCCTCCGCGCCGGTGACGGTAATCGCCGATCCGGCCACGTGCTCGTTCCAGTTCAACCCGGTCGGCACCACGTCGTTCACGAGCAGTTGCGACATCGTCAAATCCTTCCTGGCGCGCAATTCAGTGAACTACAAGAACGAGGCGGCGCCGGCGGGCGCGGTCGCCAAGGTTCGTATCGGTACGGACGAGTTCCAGTCCTTCGACGGCAAGACGATGCCGCCGGCCGACTTCAAGGCGCGGGCGGCCGAACTCGACAAATCGCTGACGGCGGCCATTCGCGGCCACGGCTATCCCGCGGCCGCGGATCGCGCGCAATCCAACGACGTCATGGTGGTCGTGCTTCTGACCATACTTGTAATCTACGTCACCATGGTCTACGGCCCGATCGCGGCAATGCTCGTCGAGATGTTCCCGACGCGGATCCGCTATACGTCGATGAGCCTGCCGTACCACATCGGCAACGGCTGGTTCGGCGGATTCCTGCCGCCCCTGGCCTTCGCGATCGTGGCCGCCACCGGGAACATCTATGACGGCCTCTGGTATCCGATCATCATCGCGGCGATGACTCTGGTCATTGGCACGCTGTTCGTACGCGAAACCAAGGACGTCGATCTGAACAAGGACATGTAGTCCGCCCAGCCCCTGCCGGCCGGGACGCTGCACCCGACCGGCCTTTCACAAAGCTCCCTCATCGGGGGCTTTTTTTTGAAAGGAGTCGCAGTTCTGCAGATGAAGCCGCGCATACTGCGAGGCACCAATCCTCGCACGCCGGCGCGCCCCGGATGCGCGGGCGGAAATGCGCGGAGAATGCCCTGCCGCGCCACGCGCGCGGAGACGTTCCAGATTCAGGACGATGTCAGAGCCCGAAGACTAGACTGGCCGCTCAGATCACGGCCTTGCGCGCGATCTCCGGACGATCGATCCCCCTGTCTGGCGATTGCAGGGTCGCCTTCTGACACCGATGCCGCGCTCCCCGCGAGCCTTAAACAGCGCGACATCGTGTGCTCCCGTACCGGCCCGACTTCCACAGTCGGGCCTTTTTTTCGGCTGTGCATGCCCCGCTACGCCGCCGGGGTGAACTTCTCGCGCATCGCCCGCGTCAGTGCCTTGCGCGCACCGTCGTAACCCGTCCAGGGATCGTCTCCCCAGGCCCGTATCCGGGCCGGCACATTGCGCACGTTGAACGTATCGCCGCGCGGATCGCCGGACGCATCGAGGGCGTCCCAGGGGATGGGCATGGACACCGGCGCGCCCAGGCGAGCACGCGCGGAAAACGCCGCGACCGCGGTTGCGCCATCGCTATTGCGCAGATAGTCGACGAAGATGCGATCGGCCCGCTTGGCCTTGGACATACTGGCAACGAAAATCTCCGGCTGCATGTCCTCGAGCTGCTGGGCGATTCCTTTACAGAAGCCCCGCACCTCATCCCAGCCCAGCGTCGCCCGCACCGGCACCACCACATGCAGGCCCTTGCCGCCGGTTGTTTTCAAGAAAGGTTGCAGGCCCAGGTCGCGCAGCACTCCGCGCAGCATGCGCGTCGCGTCGGCGACCTGGCGCCACCCCATGCCCGGATCCGGGTCGAGGTCGAACGTCAATCTGTCCGGTTTGTCCGAGCCAGGCGCCTGGGCGCCCCAGGTATGGAATTCGATCACGCCGCGCTGCACCAGCCCGATCACCCCGGCGATGTCCCGGATGACCAGCATGTCGCCATCGTGTTCGACGCCAGCCGGCAGGTGTTCGCCCATATGCTTCTGGAAGAAGCATTCGCCCGCCGCCCCATCCGGACAGCGCAACAGGGCAACGCGCCGGTCCGCCAGATGCGGCATGATGGATGTGGCGACCGACTCGTAATACTGCGCCAGATCGAGCTTGGTTACCACGGGATCGTTGAAAAGCTCGCGATCGGGATGCGTGATATCGATACCCAGGACTTGCGCCTTGTGCGCCGCCTGCGTTGCGGCGCCCCGCGCGCTCACGGTAGCCCGGCGCCGCGCCCGCTTTGCCGGGCGCTTGCCGGATGTGCCTGATGCCACGAGTTCTGCCATGGGAAATCCCCTTGCCGGCGTAAAGACCCGTGAAAACCGCAAACGGCATGCCAGCCGAGCATGACAGGCCTAGCGCCGCATCCCCACGCCGATCGCCACAACGCCCACCACGATCGCCGCGATGCCCGCCCATTGCGGTATCGGTACCGACTTGGTGGTCTCGGCCGTGGCCTTCACGGACCCGATCTGCACGATGGTGTCCTCGGATTTATAGCTGAACCCCTGGTATACGAGCGCAACCACGCCCAAGACGACCAGGATGGCGCCGATGAAAGTGACAGGTTTCATAGGTCTCCCACGATGTGTTATCGCAACCTCTTGCTTGCGCTGCGGCGGACGATACTCCAGAGCACGGCGACTGTCCGTGACAGAACGTGTCGCTCCCGCGCGTAGCCCCCCTGGATGGGCGGGTCGTATAGAATCGTCGCTTTTGCCCGACGCTCATGTGGTTCAAGAATCTAAAGATCTACCGCCTTTCCCCGTCCTGGGCCCTGAAGGACGACCCGCTGGAGCAAGCCCTGGCCAAGTTCGCCTACCAGGGCAGCAATACGCTGGAAATGCAAAGCCTGGGTTGGATACCGACACGTGAAAACGGCGGGCTGGTGCATACCGTCAACGGCCAGATGCTGCTGACCCTGCGCGCCGAAAAGAAGCTGCTGCCCGCCACCGTCGTCAATCAGGTCGCGAAGGCGCGGGCCCAGGAAATCGAAGAGCAGCAGGGCTACAAGCCGGGCCGCAAGCAAATGAAGGAAATCAAGGAGCGGGTCACCGACGAACTCCTGCCCAAAGCCTTCAGCATCTACCGCGATACGCGCGTCTGGATCGATCCGGCCAACCGCTGGCTGGTGATCGATGCGGCTGCCTCGGCCAAGGCGGACGAAGTGCTGGGCCTGCTGGCCAAGTCGATCGACCCATTTCCGCTGGAAAGCCTGTACGTCGTGCAATCGCCGGCGGCGGCAATGACGGGATGGCTGGCGGAAGACGAAGCCCCCGCCAATTTCAGCATCGACCAGGATACGGAACTGCGCGCCTCGGGTGAAAGCCGCGCCGCCATCCGCTATGTCAAGCACACCATCGATGCCGACGACGTGCGACGGCACATCCAGTCCGGCAAGCAATGCACCCGGCTGGCAATGACCTGGGCCGACCGTGTCTCTTTCGTACTGACCGAATCGCTGGACGTCAAGCGCATCGCTCCGTTGGACGTGCTGAAGGAAAACAGCGATAGCATGGCCCAGAACGATGACGAGAAATTCGACAGCGACATGGCACTGATGACAGGCGAACTTGCCAAGCTGATGACCGAACTCGTGGACGCCCTGGGCGGCGAAAAACGCGACTGACCGCCGCCGCGCCCGGGGTGCCCCGGGCGCCGGAAATCAATCCAGTCCGTGGAAGGCCGAATCGTCCGGCCCGACATGGGAGGGATGCCGCCACGTGACGTCGCGCAGGGAATGCTGGACCAGTCCCTCCACGCCCAGCAGCACCGCGAATATCGCCATACGGATCGGAATGCCGTTGTCCGTCTGGCGGAAGATCGCCAGACGGGGGTCATGATTCAGGTCCACGCTGAGGTCATTGGCGCCGGGGCGGCTATCGCGCGGCAGCGGATGCATCACGATCGTTTCGGGTCCGCAATACGTGTCGATGATGGCGCGGTTGATCTGGAAATCCGGCGCGTAGCCTTCCTGCGCTTCATCGGCGAAGCGCTCCTTCTGCACCCGCGTCGCGTAGATCACATCCGCGCCGGGCAGCCCCTCCGCCAACGACTGCTTTTGTTCGATGACGTTATCGTGCTTGGCCGCCTGCTCGATAATGTAGCCCGGCATTTCCAGCCCGGGCGGCGAAATCAGGGTGAACTTCACGCCGCGGTACAGGGCCAGCAGCTTGATGAGCGAATGCACGGTACGCCCGTACTTGAGGTCGCCCACCATCGCGATATGGGCGCCGTCCAGCAATTTCCCCAGGCGCGAGAACTCGGTCAGGATGGTGTACAGGTCCAGCAGGGCCTGGCTGGGATGCTCGCCGGGGCCGTCACCGCCATTGACGACCGGGATATTTGTCGCGCGGGCAAACTCCGCCACCGAGCCCTTTTCGGGATGGCGGATAACCATTGCATCGACGTAGCCGCTCATCACGCGGCTGGTATCGTAGATCGATTCGCCCTTGGCCATGGACGAAAATGTGAAGCCCGTCGTATCGCACACCGAGCCGCCCAGCCGGCAGAATGCCGAGCCGAAACTGACCCGTGTGCGGGTACTGGCCTCGAAAAACAGATTGCCGAGCACAGCGCCTTCCAGCACGCGAGATACCTTTTGCCGGCGCGCAATGGGTTGCATCATGTCGGCGATACGGAACAGGTCCTCCACGGATTCGCGCGAAAACTGGTCCACGGATAACAGTTGATGCTTGCCTTCGACGCTGATGCGGTCGCGCAACGGTCCGTTCTGGGTGCTTTGCGTATACTTTTCGCGCAAATCGCCGTTCTGTACGATCTCCGTCACGAATCGCTCGACGACCTCGGGCATTGCCCGGAATTCCTGGGACCCCTCCGGCAGCAACCAGGTGTCCAAGGCACGCCGCTTGACCCCTATCCGGGCGGCGAACACGTCGCGGGTCAAGTTGAGGCGACGCATCGCATCGCGCAGAAAAGCTTGCTGGGAAATGGACATGACGACCTCGCATATATACGCTTTGCGTATATTACGCACACAGCCCGCCCTCGTCCAGACCTTTTGCGTATATCAAACCGGCGCGACGACGGCCGGTGCTCTGGTTTTACGTACCTGCAAAGCGATAACCGCAGCCACGATCCCCGTGGCCCCGGAAATGATGAACGCCAGGAAGTAGCTTCCTTGCGCCTGGCGCAATGCCCCCGCCATGAAGGCGGCGCTGGCGGCCCCCAGTTGGTGCCCGGCGACGATCCAGCCGAATACGATGGGCGCATCCCGCTCGCCGAAGCTTTCCACCGCCAGCTTCAGGGTCGGCGGCACGGTGGCGATCCAGTCCAGCCCGTAGAACACCGCGAAAATACCCAGGCTGTATATGGAGAAGTCGGAGAACGGCAGGAAGATCAGGGAAATGCCGCGCAGGCCGTAGTACATGAACAACAGCTTGCGTGGGTCGTAGCGGTCCGTCAACCAGCCCGATGCCGTCGTCCCGACCAGATCGAACAGCCCCATCATCGCCAGCAGCCCCGCCGCCCGCACTTCGGCAATGCCCTGGTCGCTGCACAGCGCGATGAAATGGGTACCGATCAGACCGTTGGTCGTGAATCCGCAAATAAAGAAGGTGGCGAAGAGGAACCAGAAATTCCGGTTACCGACTGCGCGGTTCAATGCGCCGAAAGCGGCTTTCAGCGGATTGGCGTTCACGGCGGGAGGCGCCACATGGTCCGGGTCCGCACCGTAAGGGACCAGGCCGATATCGGAGGGCCGCTCCGGCATCAGCCACCACGCCAGGGGTACCAGCGCCAGGCATACTGCCGCGATCGTAATGACAACCGGCTGCCACCCGCCGGCTTCGGCCAGTGCCGCCATACCGGGCAGGAAAATCAGTGTGCCCGTCGCGGTGCTGGCCGTCAGGATGCCCATCATCAGGCCCCGATGCTTGACGAACCAGCGATTGATCACCGTGGCCCCGAACACGACCGCCACGCATCCCGTGGCCAGGCCGGACACCACGCCCCAGGACAGCACCAGGTGCCAGGGCTCGGTCATCCACACGCTGGCGCCGCTGGCCGCGGACATCAGCACCAACGCGCAGATCAGGGTGCGCCGCACGCCGAAACTCTGCATCAGCGCGGCGGCGAAGGGACCGACCAGCCCGTAAAGGAAGATGCCGATCGCGGCCGACAGCGAGGTCACGTCCCGCCCCCAGCCGAACGCCTGCTCCAGGGGCACGATCAGAACGCCGGGGGCCGCCCGCTGGCCGGCGCCCACCAACAGGGCGACAAAGGCCATGGCGACCACGACGAACGCATACTTCTGTCCAAAAGGCCGGGAACGAGCTATAGTCATGTTACTTACCGGTACGTTTCTGAGTGCCGAATCTTACGTACCGCTCGGTAACATTGTCAAGCAGATTTACTATGACTCTCCCCACCCGTCCTGTGCCCGCGCCCGAAGAAGCCGCCATCGGCGGCAAGCAGCCGCGCGCGGCCGAACGCATCCGCCGTTCCGCGCGCGAACTGTTCTATCGCGAGGGCATCCGCGCGGTCGGCGTGGATGAAATCGTCACGCGCGCAGGCGCGACCAAACCCACGCTATACCGCAGTTTCGGCTCCAAGGATGATCTGGCAGCTTCCTACCTGAAGGACTACGACGCGGCGTTCTTTCAGCGCTTCGACAATGCGATCGAGCCCTACGCCGGCAATCCGCGGGCGCAGTTGCTGGCTTACTTTCGTCATGTCGCTCAGCGCGTCAAGACACCCGGCTACCGGGGTTGCGCACTGACCAATGCCGTCGTGGAGTATCCCGGCGACGCGGCCGTGCATCCCGGCCGCGCCATCGCCGAAGCCAACAAGCGGGCATTGCGGGCCCGCCTGCGGGAATTGGCCGCCTCGGCGGGCGCCAAGGACGCAGACACGCTGGGCGATGCCCTGCTGCTGCTGCTGGAAGGCTGCTTCGTGTCGGCCCAGATTTTCGCGGGCGATAACGATGGGCCGTCGGCAGCGTTGACCGACGCCGCCGAAAAACTGATCGCCGGCTATCTGCCCGAATGAGGCTGGCCGCGCAGGGTCAGCGATGGCACGGCCACCGCGGCGTCGGCGCGATAGGACACATCATTCTGCGGTGCATTGGCGGCAGCGGTCGCCGCGCCCCAGCATCCCATGACGAAAGCCGCGACGCTGGCGAAGTAAGCCAGCGCGGACAGGATCATGGGAAGCCAATGCCCCTTGCCCACCCGCCCCGCCGCAATCTGGCGGAATACGCTGAAGTGCGCGAGGTAGGAAAACAGCACGCCGGTCGCGCAGGCAGCCAAACCCAGCGCATACGCGGATATCGGTTGCCGCAGATCGGGCGGATCCACATCGCCACCGACGATCCCCAGCGAAAAGGCCAGCAGCAGCAATGCGGCGATGCCGTTGATCCATCCCAGGAAGCGGAAACCCGACAACGCATGGAAAGTGAGTGCCTGATAGGCGTTGGAAGAGCGCGGCTGATCTATGTGATCCATGGTTCCATGCGGTAAACGACAGCAGACGCAAGCATAGCGGGGATTTTCCGCGGCGGGAACGCGTCTTGCAGCCGGAGGTTTACATCATCAGGAGCGCAACATGGAAAAGTCGTTTCCACGCCGAGCGGCGGAAAGCGGTACGCCGCGCCGGGCGCAGGCCGGTTCCCAGGCCAAGGTGTTTCCGCCGGACTCACCGGTCGATGTCCCGAACCTGCCGCGCCCTCGCCAGGACCCTGCCGCCGACGAAGCGCGCAATGCCAGCCAGCCCGTCGAAGATACCGCCAGCGGCTCGAGCTGGGCGGATAACACCAAGCCCGCCCCCTACAAAAAGCGCGTCCGCGATTCGAATATTTTCTGAGTCGGCGCCCTGCAAAATTTGCCGCATCGGCAAGCAAAGTTTGCATCGTCGCCAGCCCATGCCGGAGCCCCACCATGCCTGAAGCACGCCCAACCGGAACGGATGTCCGGTCTACGCCCCCCGACGCGGACGAAAAAGCCCGCCTGGGTACCCGCATCCTGCCGGTGCCCGACAAATCTCCCACCGTCGCCGGCATGCCGCGCGACGGACGGGCCCTCTCCGACCCTGGAGATCCCGGTATCCCGCGCCCCGAAGACGACGTATACGGGAACGATCCCGCCGACCTGTCGGAAAAGCGCCCGGAGGATACATCGCGCTAGCGCCCGCCACCCATCCCGTCACCCCTTGCCGGCGGCACGACAGACCGGTGTGGCGCTCTGGATGGATTGCTTGGCGGCGGCCAGTTCGCCCGAGTCCCACGGCGCTTGTCCGAGCACGGTGACAGTCACCGTGGAATTTGTTTTGGCCATGGGCTTGGTCGCGATCTCCTCCAGATGCACCCGCGGTTCCGGCACCTTGAAAACGACGATCCGGCCCACGGCGAACTTGTCGTCCAGCGTTTCGCTGGCCCGGTATTCGACGCCGTAGGGGTGTTCGGGCGCCGTATGGCAGACGCGGGCGAATTCGGCGGCGCGTCGATACGCCGCGTCGTAAGGCGTGGTGACATCGAAGGTCACACTGGGGAAATTACCGCCGGGCTCGATACCCGAGGCACATCCGCCCAGGCAAATCAGCGCGGCAAGCAAGGAAAGACGGCATCGGGGCATACCCACTCCAGGTTGTGCTGCTCAACCTCAGGATTATGCATCACCGCCCCAAACCTTCAGGAACGGAGCGGCTCCCGGTATGCGCCCAGGGCCGCCGCGCCGGGGCGGGTCACGGTCGACTTGCCGTCACGCTCCTCGATGTAGTTCAGCGCCTCCAGTTGTCCCCGTACGGGCTCCGGCACTTCGAACCCCACCAGCGAGGCGCGGGAACGCAGTTCTTTCAGCCAGCGGAATTGGTCCGGGGTCAGCGAGGGCATGCTTTTGAACATTATTGTTGCCTCCAGTTGGCCTTGAATCAAAACGATGGGGCCGCGCCCCCGACGGCGCGCGGCGTATGGGTGGCGTGATATATGCGTCGATCAATTGTTATGCCGGTCCGCGGCACCCTGGATCTTTTCGCCTCCCCGCTCGATATCCTTGCCGGCACCGGAAACGGTATTGCAACCGGCCGACAAGGTGGCAATGGCGAGAAGCATGGCGAGAATGACTTTGTTCTTCATCGGTCTTTCCTTTTATGGGTCGGATTGAATGAAAATTTCCGGTTCCCCGACGACGCGCGCCGCCCGGACGGCCCTGCCCAGCAATTGACGTGCCCATCCCTTTCGGCTGTCCGATTACGGCCCTGGCCGGATGGGTATGCCGCTTGCACCTCCGCAAATCCTTTGTCCCAGGGGAATCGCCATGTCCGTCGCGCCCAACACACTGAACCCTCGCACCCCGAGTTCCTCCAACATCGCCGAGGAACTTACCGAGCACATGGCCGATGCGCCTCATCGTGAACCGGCCCCCGGCGAGCCACCGCTGCCGCACGAACCGCCCACACCTGGGGACCCGCCCGACTCCCCGCCGGCGCCCCAGGCGAAGACGCCGCCCCCGGCATAGGCAAGCGCGACAAGCGAGGGCGCCAGGCAGCTTGCTAAACTGCCGCCTGCGCGCCCAGCCGGGCGATCGCATCGATGCGCCATAAGCGGCGCCGGATTGCCCCATCATGCTACGTATCTCTGAAGTCAAGCTGCCGCTGGACCATCCCGAAGCGGCACTCTCCCAGGCCCTCGCCGCCCGCCTGGACATCCCACCCGCCGACCTGATTTCCTTCCACGTCTACCGCCGCGGCTACGACGCGCGTAAACGGGACAATATCCAGCTGGTGTATACGGTCGACGTGGAAGTGCACGATGAAGCGGCCGTGCGTACGCGCTTTGCCGGCGATCCGCATGTCGTCCCGACGCCTGATATGCGGTACAGATTCGTGGCCGATGCGCGCATGGCGCCGCAGGCGGCACGCCCGGTGGTGGTGGGCATGGGACCCTGCGGACTGTTTGCCGGACTGATCCTGGCGCAAATGGGCTTTCGTCCGATCATCCTGGAAAGAGGAAAGTCGGTTCGGGAAAGGACCAAGGACACCTTCGGACTGTGGCGCAAGCAGGTGCTGAACCCCGAATCCAATGTGCAATTTGGCGAAGGAGGCGCGGGCACCTTTTCGGACGGCAAGCTCTATAGCCAGATCAAGGATCCGCGCTATCTGGGCCGCAAGGTGCTGGACGAATTCGTGCTCGCCGGCGCGCCCGAGGAAATCCTCTACGTCAGCAAACCGCATATCGGCACCTTCCGCCTGGTCAGCATGGTGGAAAAAATGCGGGCTTCCATCGAGGCCCTGGGCGGCGAGATCCGCTTCCAGAGTCGTGTGGAAGACCTGGACCTGGATGGCGGTCGCGTGCGCGGACTGAAACTGGCGGGCGGTGAGTATCTGCCCTGTACGCATCTGGTGCTGGCGATCGGGCACAGCGCGCGGGACACCTTCCAGATGCTGCACCAGCGCGGCGTCTACGTGGAAGCCAAGCCCTTTTCCATCGGATTCCGCATCGAGCATCCTCAAAGCCTTATCGATCGCAGCCGCTTCGGCAAGTACGTGCGCCACCCGGTGCTGGGCGCGGCGGACTACAAACTCGTGCATCACTGCCGCAATGGCCGATCGGTGTACAGCTTCTGCATGTGCCCAGGCGGCACCGTGGTCGCGGCCACTTCCGAGCCCAACCGCGTCGTCACCAACGGCATGAGCCAATACTCCCGAGCCGAACGCAATGCCAATGCGGGCATCGTGGTCGGCATCGCGCCGGAAGATTATCCCGGCGGGCCGCTGGCCGGCATCGACTTCCAGCGGCATTGGGAATCGCGCGCGTTCGAATTGGGTGGCGGTGGGTATCTGGCGCCGGCCCAGCGGGTGGAAGACTTCCTCGCACGCCGGCCGTCGACCGGGCTTGGCAAGGTACTGCCCTCCTATACGCCGGGCGTCACACCCACTGACCTATCGACCGCACTCCCCGACTATGCCATCGAAGCGATCCGCGAAGCGCTTCCGGCGTTCGACCGGAAGATCAAGGGATACGCAATGGCCGACGCCGTGCTGACGGGCGTTGAAACGCGGACGTCTTCGCCACTGCGCATCAAGCGCAAGGACGACGACTACCAGAGCATCAATACCGTCGGACTGTACCCGGCGGGCGAAGGGGCGGGCTACGCCGGCGGCATTTATTCCGCGGCCATCGACGGCATCGAAGTGGCGGAAGCCGTGGCCCGGGATATTGTCGAAAGCTCCGGCGCCTGAGGCACTAGACGCCGTGCAAGCGGCGGTTCAACGCTGCAGCACTGTGCTGCAGCACCTTCGCCAGCCGGGCGCAACGCGTCCACCAGGCCGCGAAATAAGGCTGGGGTGGCAGCACCCGCAGGCTGGACGACTGCGTGGCGCGCACCAATATCTGACCGCCATATGCCAGGACATGAGTTTCGCCTCCGCGCAGCGGGATGCACAGGCTGAAACTGGCATCGCCCAATCCGTCCACGCGCTCGACGACTGTCGCCTGTCCTTTGACACCCAGAATCAACGCCCGCGGTGGCATATAAACCACGCGTGTTTCACCGCATGAAAGCGAAATATCCCAGGCCGACCGGTCCATTTTCACGATTATCTCCAACATGTGTAGCAGAACGTTGTGCAGCTTAGACCTCGCCTGCAAGGCCTCCCAGACACAGGGCCGGTATTTGTATATGGCAGCAGCTGACATCAAGCATTTCTGTTACTGTCGGATTCCACCTCAACTGTGCCTATTCCGTCCCGGCTGGCATACGCAATGATTGCGCAATGGAACAGCCTCTGTATCAACGTTTGGCCGAACATTACCGGCAAGCCATCTATTCTGGAGTTCTCGCCCCCTCGACGCGCATGCCATCCGTGCGAACGCTGGTCCGGCTACACCAGGTAAGTATCAGCACGGCATTGCAGGCTTGCCGCAGCCTGGAGGATGACGGGCTGATCGAAGCCCGCCCCCGGTCAGGCTATTTCGTACTCAAAAACCAACGAGGCAAGCTGTTACCCGTCGATGAACCGGACACGCGCCAAGTACTGGATGCCGCTTCCTATGTCGGCATTCATGACCGCGTATCGGACTTCATCGCCAAGAGCGCGATGCATCCACCGCGGATCGACCTGGCCAATTCCGTGGCACCGCCTGACGCCTATCCGGTAGACGCCCTGAAGCAGGCAATGCTGCGTGCAGTGCGGCGGTATCCGGAAGCGATGACCCGACCTCCGCCGCAACAGGGCCATCCCTATCTGCGCGCGACTTTGGCACGGCGGGCTCTGGATGCGGGAATCAGCGCCAGTCCGGACGACATCATCGTGACCAATGGCTGTATCGAGGCGCTCAATATCGCACTGAGGGCGGTGGCGGGCCCCGGCGATACCATCGCCGTGGAGTCGCCGGCGTACTTCGGCTTGCTGCAAGTAATCGGCAGCCTTGGAATGCGCGCACTGGAAATTCCCACCAGCCCGCAACGCGGACTGTCGATCGAAGCGCTGGACCTGGCCTTCCAGACCCATGCGGACATCAAGGCGGTCGTCGTGGTGCCGAACTTGCACAACCCCTTGGGCAGCATCATGCCCGATGAAGACAAAGCACGCCTGGTGGCGCTTTGCGAACGGCAAGCCATTCCGCTGATCGAAGACGACACCTATGGCGCGCTGGCCGATGGCGACGAACCGTTGCGCGCGGCCAAGGCGTGGGACCGCGATGGCAATGTCATCTACTGCGCGTCCATGCAAAAAACGCTGGCACCCGGATCGCGCATGGGCTGGATGATCGGCGGCCGTTGGAAGGCACGGCTGGCCATGCTGAAGTTCGTGCAAAGCCGGCCGAATACCGCGACCTCGCAGATCGCCATCGCGGAGGTGTTGCAGTCCAAAGGCTACGACCGCCATCTGATGCGTCTACGACGCCGGCTGAAAAGCCAGCGCGAGGGCATGGCCCGCGCCATCGCGGAGCATTTCCCGCGCGGTACGCGTTTGAGCGTGCCGCGCGGTGGCATGCTGCTATGGGTGGAAATGCCGGATGGACGCTCGTCGAAAGACGTCTTCGAGCTGGCCCTGGAAGACGGCATCCGGGTGGCGCCGGGCCGCATGTTTTCCAATTCGGACCGCTACGAGCACTTTTTGCGTATCAGCTGCGCCCACCCCATGAACAGCGATTTTCAGACGGCGATACGAACCCTCGGGCGCATAGTGGGCAGCAAGCATTAGGCACGCGGCAGCGCGGCCGCCCTCTCGCTAGCGGCCGCGCCAACCCTCGCCCGAAAAGTCCGACTGTCCCAGCATGACGGGCAAGGGGTGGCTTTCCAGGAATTTGCGCTGCGCCAGAGCATGCAGCATGCGGCTGTTTCCGCGATAGGCAATCAATAGATCTTCTTCCTCGGCACCCGCGCCGAAACGGTCGCGCAGCACTTCCCAGGAAACGCCCGCCTTGATCCTGCGCGCCCCGGCTGAGGTTTCGAACCAGATCACATGCGCGGCCCGATCGTTGAATGCGTTGTTATCGTATGTCATGTCGATCTCCGTGCAAGGTCCACTTATCGTATCGAAGCACCATATGTCAGTGTGTAACGACTTTGGCGTAGCGACGTATTTGGGCAACACCGGGCGAATGGATGATTTGCTTTCTTGACGGATAGTGCTTAGGGCCCCGTGCTTGATGTTCCCGGGATCGGGTCCGATTTTTGCTCCTTACTCAACCGTGATGCGAATGGCGCATTGCCACACGGGTTGGTTGGCCACCCAAGCGAATAAGGAGAATGACATGACCCTGGGAACCATACTGTTGATCATTCTGATCCTGCTCCTGATCGGAGCGCTGCCGACCTGGCCCCACAGCCGGGCCTGGGGCTACTATCCCAGCGGCGGGCTGGGGCTGGTATTGATCATCGTCATTGTTCTTTTGCTGGTGGGCGCCATATAGCGCCGTCCTGGAGACAGGAGAAAACGCCGCGCGCTTCCGACGAACCGCACCTACCGGTTGAACCTGCGGTTGGGGCCGACGCAGGCCCGAAGCCCGGCGTTTTTTTATATTTTTTCAATATATGGGAGACGCGCGCGACGGCGAAGAAGGAGACGCCGCGGTCACTCACTCACAGGGCCATGGAACCCTGAAAGCGCGCGGACAAGCTGCAGCGCCCAGGTGCCGGTCATGCCCGTCAGCCCCGCTTCGAACCGACTCGAAACAGGCGCCGGTCGAATATACCGACGGCCCTATGCGCGGAGAGGCATAGGACAGCTTCACGCCCTATGCCGACCGTGCGGCCGCAGTTGCCGGCGCGCGTGCCCGAGCCCTGAAATGGACGCAAATGCGTACGAAAATGGGCGCAAATGCGTACTATAGTACGAGCCTATAACGATAAAACAGCGCGAGGAGACAACGCATATGCAACGTTGGAATCGCAGGCCCGCCGGTTCTACCTGGGGCGACTATGGCGCTGACGACGAGCTCGGCCGCCTGAATCTTCTGACCGAGGAAAAGGTATTACAGGCCGTACGGGAAGTACGCGTCGGCAAAGTATTCTGCCTGTCGCTGCCGCTCGATCTGCCGGGCGGCAATGTGCTGAATCCCCGCCGTCACCCGCCGGTGCTATCCCCCACGGACAGGAATGGACACCCCAACATGAACTTTGCCGTGCGGCGCGAGGACGCGACCGCCGTTGACGTGCTGAACGACGACCGGGTGATGTTGACGCTGCAGTATTCGACGCAATGGGATGGCTTGAGCCATGTCGGCGCGCTGTTCGATACCCAGGGAGACGGCAACGAGCGCCTGGTCTATTACAACGGTTTCGAGGCGGGCGTCGACATCCTCGGCGGGGACGATCCCGCGGCGGTACGCGATTGCTGCCCGCCAGGCGGCTCTTGCGCGCGCCGCCTGGCGATTGATACCTATGCGCGCAAGGGCATGCAGGGCCGCGGCGTCATGGTGGACCTGGCCCATGCGCTGGGCCGCAGACGCACGCTGGTGGACAACACGGTGCTGCAGGAAGTCATGCGTGAACAGGAAGTGTCGGTGGAACCGGGCGATATGCTGGTGCTGCGCACGGGATTTGCCGGAGCCATCGTGCGCATGGCCGGCAAACCGGATCAGGCGGCGCTGGAACAGGCCGGCGCCGTGCTGGATGGCGCGGATACCGCCCTGCTGGACTGGATCGGCGCATCCGGCATCGCGGCAATCTGCGCGGACAACTATGCGGTGGAAGCCCACCCCGCGCGCACCGCCGGACCGGGCCGCTCCATCCTGCCGCTGCACCATCACTGCCTGTTCAAGCTGGGCGTTCCGCTGGCGGAGCTCTGGTACCTGGAAGAATTGGCGGAGTGGCTACGCGCGCATGGACGCTCGCGCTTCCTGTTGACCGCGCCACCGCTGCGACTGCCCGGTGCGGTGGGCTCTCCCGTCACTCCGGTGGCCACGGTATAAGCGTGCGGCGGCAGGGCCGTCCACGGGCCGGCGGGACGCATGGGCTGCGCGAGCCGGCCGCACAACTGCTGCGCGCGGCCCATGCGGCCCGCCGGCCCATGCGACCCGGCCGACGGCTCTCGGGACGTCCTGCACCGCGAGACGCGCACCGCCCCCCTCGAACCGCGGCCATTCAGCTGGCGACGCGCTGCTGTGCCGCCTTGAAATTTTCCTCGAGAACCGCCAGCACCTCGTGGCAGACCTTGATCTGCTCCGCCGACAGGCCTTGCATGGCGTGGTCGAAAAAGGCCGCGCGGCGCGGCAGCGCCTCGGCGACCACGCGCTTGCCCTGCGGCGTCAGCATCGCGTTGATGAGACGGTTGTCCTGTTCGTCGATGGCGCGGCTGATCCAGCCCAGGCTTTCCATCGCCTGGAGTTGTCGCGTCAGCGAGGCGGGATCCAGCCGGCAGCGCTCCGCCAGCACCTTCTGCGACAGGCCGCCCGCCTCGTGCAGCGCGAGCAGGATGCGCCAGCGCGGCAATGCGTGGCCTACATTGGCCTCGAACGCCGCCATCATGGTGCGATAGGCCTGCCCCAGCATCTGCACGGTATGCAGGCCTTGTTGCTCCTTGGGCATGGCTTACTCCGCGGGCGCGCTGGCCACTTTGCTTCGACGGGTAAGCCGCACCGGCGGCACACGCCGGACGAACCATAGCGATAGGATGGCGATCGCCAACACGATGATCTGCCCGTCGTGGATCGCACCGACCAACGAAACGCGCGCAGCTTCCAGATACGATGCGCCATCGCGGCCGATCGCGGCTACCTGCTGGAGAAACTGCGCCTGCGCGGCGGGGTTGACCAGTATCTGCGGGTCGTCCAGGATATCCAGCCAACGCAGCGCCTGGCTGCTATCCAGGGATGCCCGCACGCCGCTGATGTAGCTGTGGTTGACCATGGTTCCCACCACCGCCGTGCCCACCATGCCGCCCACCATGCGCAACGATTGCAGCAGGGCGGTGGCGATACCCAGGTGCTCGCGTCCGGCGGTTTCCTGCGCGAACACCGTCAGGTTCGGCATGATGAAACCCAGGCCCAGGCCAGCCGCCAGCATATACGTAGCGATCAGCCAGCCCGGCGTGTAGTTGTGCGTGGAAATGATGCCCGCCGTAGCCAGGCACATCAGCAGGAAACCGACATAGAGCATGTTGTTCGGGTTCTTGATGCGGGTAACGATGCGGCCGTTCGTAATGCTGCCGACGGTAATGCAGACCACCATGGGGGTGATAAGGAGCCCGGCATCCTTGGGCGACAGCCCGAAGCCGCCCTGCAGCAGGAGGGGCGCGTAGAACAGCAGCGAGAACATCGACACGCCGACCAGCAAGGCCAGCATGAACAACGGCGCCAGGCTGGCATTGCGGAACATGTCGAAAGGAAGCAAGGGCTGCTCGCAGCGCCGTTCCCACCAATACAGGACACCGAAGGCAATGACGCTGGCGATGGCCAGGCCGATGGTGAAGCTATCGATGCCCTTGCCGGGCAGCAGCTCCACCAGCAATTGCAGCCCGCCCAGCGCCAGCGCGATAAGCAGCGCGCCCGGCCAGTCCAGGCGGATTTTCCTGGTGGGATCGCTGTGCCGCAGGTGCGGCAGATGGCGGCACACGAACCACAGGCCCAACAGCCCCACCGGAATGTTGACGTAAAACACCGAACGCCAGCCGTAGTATTCGGTCAGGAAACCGCCCAGCGAAGGGCCGACGGCGTTGGCGATGCCAAAGGCGGAACTGAACATGACTTGCCAGCGCAGACGTACATAGGAATCCGGGAACAGATCCGGAATGCAGGCGAAGGCGGTACCGACGAGCATGCCGCCGCCGATGCCCTGCAGCGCGCGGGCAACAACCAGGAAGAGCATGCTGTCGGCCGCGCCGCACAAGGCCGATGCCGCCGTGAAGACGACGATGGCCGACACGACGAAAGGCTTGCGTCCGTAGTAATCCCCCAGGCGCCCGAAGATGGGCACCGTGATGACGGAGGTCAGCAGGTACGAGGTAGCGACCCAGGCATACAGGTCGAAGCCCTTCAACTCGGCAACGACGGTAGGCAAGGCGGTGCCTACGACCGTCTGGTCGATGGCAACCATCATGACGACGAAGCACATGCCCAGCATGGCCATCAGGGATTGGCGGAACGGCAATACCTGGCCTGCGGAATGGGGAGTAGAAGGAGCGCGGGGGGCCATTTCGTGGACGTATCAATAATTGATCTATCAACGATTCTAGCGCGATCGCGGCGAAAGGTCGAACGAACATTGCGGTGCTACAGTAGCGCAGCCCCCCAACGGCAACATTCCCGCCCTTCCCCATGCAAGAAGCCCTAGACGATCTGGACCGCCGTCTCATCGCCCTGCTGCGCGACAATGGCCGGCTGACCACCGCCACGCTGGCCAAGAAACTGTCGGTGTCGCGCGGGACGATCCATAACCGCATAGACCGGCTCGTACGAGGCGGGACGATCCTGGGATTCACGGTTCGCCTGCGCAGCGAAACCGAGAACGACGGCGTGCGGGCCATGACCTTGATCGAAGTGCGGGGAAATGAAACCGACGCCGTGTTGTCGGCACTGCGTCGCCTGCCGGAGATCGTGCAGGTGCATTCGACCAGTGGACGCTGGGATCTGGTGGCGGAGATCCGGGTCCAGGACCTGGCAACGTTCGACCGCGTGCTGCGCGATCTTCGCCGCGTCAAGGGCATCGCGAACTCGGAAACGAATCTGCTGCTGGCCGTGTACAAATAAATACCCGGACTGCCGATAAGCGACCCTTCCGGCCGCCTTGCCGCGGGGCTGCGCACCGCCCCGGGACGCGCGGGCCCCGAGAGTGGCGCGCTATGCCGCGGTACGCAAGGCCGCGTCGCCTTCGCCCAGCGCCAGCGCATACAGGTCCTTGGGATCTCCGCCCGATGGGATCAAGGGCTGATCGACGCCCACGCCGTGCCGTTGCGCCAGGTCAGCGACGAGGCACAGCGCGGAGTAGTCTTCCAAAGCGAAGCCCACGGAGTCAAAGAGAGTGACCTGATCCGGCGACTCGCGCCCAGGCTGCTCTCCATTGAGCACCCGCCACAGTTCGGTGACCGGAAAATCCGCGGGCAGCTGCTGGATATCGCCTTCGATGCGAGATTGCGGCTCGTATTCGACGACGACGCGCGCTTGCCGCAGGATGTCGGGATGTATTTCCGTCTTGCCGGGACAATCCCCTCCCACGGCATTCAGGTGCATGCCCGGCCCTATCATGTCCGGCGTCAGGATGGTCGCGTAGGCCTTGTCCGCCGTTGCCGTTGTTACGATATCGGCACCGCGCACCGCCGCGGCCGTGCTCGGGGCTACGACGACATGCATGGCAGGCGCGGCATGCGCCAGGTTGCGCTGCAACTTGGCGGTGGCCCGGCCATCGATGTCAAACAGGCGGACCTCTTCGATCCCCAGCATGTCGTGAAAGGCAATCGCCTGGAATTCGCTCTGCGCGCCGTTCCCTATCAGCGCCATGACGCGTGCTTGCGGGCGCGCCAGCGCGGCCGCGGCGACGACCGACGTGGCTGCGGTACGCATTGCCGTGGTCAGGGTCAGCTCCGACATCAGCAGGGGATAACCGGTCGCCACGTCGGCCAACACGCCGAACGCCATGACCGTGGGCAAGCCCAGCGCAGTGTTGCCGGGATGCCCGTTAACGTACTTGAAGGCATAGCGCGCGGCGTGGGAAACCGGCATCAGCTCGATCACGCCCACCGCGGAATGCGACGCCAGCCGCGCGGATTTTTCGAATTCCGTCCAGCGCAGATAGTCCGCGCGTATGCGATGCGCGAGTTCGCGCATGAACGGGGCGACGCCGACCTTGCGCATCAGGGTGGCCATCGCCGGAACATCGATCATTCTTGTCATGGTTCTCTCTTTTGTGCCTGTAAAGAAGAGAATCATGATCGGGAGCGAGGCTAACGAAAAGCCAGCAAGATGCTCATACATGTCGCATGGGCTGACGTTGTGCCAAGAACTTCTGGCATAACGTCAACCGCAGGCGGGCGGCGTCACGCCGGGGGTTGCTCGTTCATCAATCCATACACCCACAGCCGCATGCTGTCCCAGCCGCGCGACAGCATGCCGCCTCGCTCCACCGGCCGCAGGGCCAGGATGGGATAGCTCTGGATGGTTCGGCCATCGACCTGCAGGTCGACGGTGCCGATCTGGCTGTCCAGCGCAAGCGGCGCCACCAGCGGCCCCTGCTGCGTGATGACTTTCCGCAGGCGCGGCACCCAGGCGCGAGGAACCGTGGCGTAGATGTCGCGGTCGAAGCCCGCCAGCACCTGCGATTGCTGGCCTTTCCAGACCCTCGGATTGCCGACCGACTGCCCCTTGGCGTAAAGCTTGACGGTTTCGTAGTTCTGGAACCCCCAGTTCAAGAGCATCCCTGTCGTTGTCGTGCGGGCCTTGTCGGAGGGTGTGCCCATGACGACGGCGATGAGCCGCCGCTGGCCGGTGGCACCGGGACGTACGGCCGAAGCGATCATGCAATAGCCCGCCGCCTCGGTATGGCCGGTCTTGCCGCCATCCACCGATGGATCGCTCCATAGCAGGCGGTTGCGATTGGGCTGCGTGATGTTGTTGAATCGGAACGACTTCACGTGATCGTAGCGCACGTAAAGATCGGGGAAGTCGCGGATCACGCGGGCGGTCAGCGTTGCGAGATCGCGCGCGGTGGAATATGTCTGTGGATCGGGCAGACCGTGGGGGCTGTTGAAATGAGTGGATTTCAGCCCCATGCGTTCGGCCATTTCGTTCATGCGCTGAACGAAGGCGCCTTCAGACCCCGCGGCGGCCTCGGCCAGCGCAACGGCCGCATCGTTGCCCGACTGAATCAGCAGGCCCGACAGCAAGTCGTCGATGCTGACATGCATACCCGGTTCCAGGAACATCTTGGAGCTGCCCGGCGCGACCTTCCATGCGTTCGTGGAAATGGTCACCTGCTGCTTGAGATCCAGCGTCTTGTCGCGCAGCGCCTGGAAGATCAGATAGGACGTCATGATCTTGGTCAGCGAAGCGGGCTCTACGCGTTCGTCCGGATTCTGCGATGCGATGATCTGGCCGCTGGTGGCGTCCAGAAGCAGCCACGACTTGGCATCGGGTGTCGGCGCTTCCGGCGCCGGCGGTGCGGGAGTCGCTGCGCCCTGTCCGGCGGCGGCGGGCTGCGTCGCGGCGGCGGAACCCGCGGCGGGCGTGGCGGCAGGAGCGGCCGCCCAGGCAGCGCCCATCGTGCAAACGGCGAGAACGGACCACAAAACGACAATAAGCTTCTTCATAAATTCCACGAAGTAAAGATAAAAACCGACGTGAGCCTTAGTCCGCATGGATCGGATAAGGTTCAGCCGTGCATATCGGCCCACGCGGGCCGTGCGCCATGCGGCGTACGGCATCGGCATCATCCTGCGGGAGCCTTAGCGCATCGACCGGATACCGGCACCGGATGACGCCACCTAGACTAAGGCCTGCTAACGCTGGATCGGGCTGTCGGATAGCCCATATGCCTTGGACCGGATGCGTGCGGGGTCCAATGTTAACCCCTGGACCTCGGGAGGACACGATGGGGGCGATCTGGGAAATATCGATGGTCGATGGCGGTGCCACGTTCTGGCTGGAAACCGGCCATCGTTATGTGGCGTGCCTCTGCGCGGCCGAGGCCCTGCGACGGGTGGAGCGCGGCACCGGGCTGACGGGTGTCGCCGCCCTGCGCGCCGCCGAGAATGAACTGGTGGAAGAGGCCAATCGCAGGCTCGCAGAGCGCGAGGCCTTGCCCTTGCGCCTGGCCTATCACGATTAGCCGCGCATGGCCGCGGGGCGGCCTTATCGCGCCGCACCGTGACGCTGTCCGCACAAGACGGACCGGATGGCTACACGGCCGCCACGACACGTCGTGCGAACAGCCACGCCACGGCCAGGAACACGGCCAGGCCCAGCCATGAAGCGATGGGCGCAAAACCCGCGCCGACGATGGCCAGCGGCGCCTCCTTGCCGCTGGCGCCGATCACCACCGCCATGACGACGCCTATCAGGCTTTCGCCGACAATCAACCCCGAGGCGATCAGCACGCCGCGGCGTTCGGCGGCGGCAATGGCTTGATCGTCCGCCCGCCCGGCGGCCCGGCGGCGCTGCAGCGCGCGGCCGACCAGCCACGCGAGCACGGCGCCCAGCACCAGCGGCGCGCTGACGGTGGGCGGCAGGTAGATGCCGATACCCACGGCCAGGACCGGCATGCGCGCCACCTTGCAGGTGCGTTTCAGAATGCTGTCCACGACGATCAGGGCGATGCCGATGCCCATGCCGATCACGATCATGCCCCAGTTCAACTGGTGCGTGAATATGCCTCGCACGATGGCCAGCATAAGCGTGGCCTGGGGGGCGGACAGGACCTGCGAAGGGTCCATGCCGGCGCGCGGCAGGGCATCGGCGAAGCCATAGGCGTTGTACAGCAGTTCAAGCACCGGCGAGATCACGACGGCGCCGGCCACGCAGCCGATCAGCAACGCGACTTGCTGCCGCCAGGGCGTGGCACCCACCAGCCAGCCCGTCTTCAGATCCTGCAGGTTGTCGTTCGAAATCGAGGCCACCGCGATCACCGCCGAAGTCGTGAAAATAGCCACGGCGATGGCAAGCTGCCGGCCCGACTCGGTCGCAAGCAAGCCATCGCGGTTGCCGATGGCCAATATCAGCAGCGACACCAGCACGATGGCCACGATGCCGACGCCCGAAATGGGACTGGTCGACGACCCCACCAGCCCGGCCATATAACCGCAGGCGGCCGCGACCAGCAAGCCGAAGACAAAGGCGAAGATAACGGCGTAGATCACCAGCCGCCACGTCAGCCCGGCCACCAGCGGCGCGCCAGACAGGAAGGCATGAAAGGTCAACAGCAGTACCACCACCATGATCAGGCTGATCGCCGCGATCCAGAAGCCGGGCAGGTCCCGGTCCGTGCGTGGCGCCGGTCCGACGCCGTGCGCTCCCGCCGCACCCAGGCTGGAGAAGGTCGCTTTCAGACCGCGCGCCATCGGCGCGGCCAGCGTAGCGAGCGTCCAGACGGCACCCACGCCGATCACGCCGGCGCCGATGAAGCGCACCTGCGACGACCACAGGCTGGTGGCGTAGCTTGCCGCCGAGGCGTCGGCCGGCATGGGATGCAGCGCCGTCAATACGGGCACGGAGATTCCCCAGGCGATGATCAGCCCCGTCAGCATCGCCAGCCCCGCGACAATGCCGATCAAATAGCCCGCGCCCAGCAAGGCGGTGGAGAACCCCATGGGAATGCGGAAGATTGCCGCGCCGGCCGAGAACCAGATGCTCACCCCATCACCCAGCACACGTAGCCCGCCGGCGGCGAAACTGACCGCCGCGGCCACCACCCCGCCGGTGGCGATGTCCGCCATGCCGGTGCCGGACGCGCGCAGCGAACCGGGCGTGCCGGCGGCCGCTTCGCCGGCATTGGCCTGGGTGTCCGCCGATGCAGCCGCGCCCACGCGCAGAATCTCCGCGGCCGCCACGCCTTCGGGATAGGGCAGATCGCTCTGCACCACCATCACGCGCCGCAGCGGGATCGTGAACATGACACCCAGCATGCCACCCGCCGCGCACACCGCAAGGGTGAGCCAGAACGGGAACCCTTGCCAGTGGCCCATCATGACCAGCGCGGGCAGGATGAAAATCACGGACGACAACGTGCCCGCCGCCGAGGCCTGCGTCTGCACCATATTGTTTTCCAGGATGTTGGCATCGCGGAACAGGCGCAGGACCGACATGGAGATCACGGCGGCGGGGATGGCGGAAGAGAATGTCAGGCCGACTTTCAATCCCAGATAGACGTTCGACGCCGTGAACACCACCGTGATGAGCGCGCCGAGTATGACGCCGCGAACGGTCAATTCGGGAAGCGAGACGCGATCGGGGATTCGGGAAGTATCTGTCATGGGGATGCCGGCCAGGGTCGTAGACGAAACGGGCGATTTTATTCCCCGCGCGACGCAATAGCCGTACCCGCGTCAATCGGCAAAAGCGGCGCCATCATGATCATTTACCGCCGGCACGGCGTGCTTTGGCCGACGTTGGCCGCGACATCGCGACAATCGCGCTGCCGCGCGACCGCTTCAGCTCGGCGTAATGATTCGCGACCGGGCTTTGTTTCGACCGCGATACACCGGATTGACTATTAACAGCAAACCGTACATGCTTTGCGCCACTGTACGACTGTATGATTGGATGCAGTGGAGCGACAAGGGGAGGTTCCACAGGGTGTCTCATGCTGCAAATCGGGCCGTAGCGATTCCCGAGGAATACCGCTTGCGCCTGCCCGGCCCAACCTTCGTACCAGAACGCATCCGGCAGGCTACCGCACGCCCCATCGTCAACCATCGCGGCCCGGAGTTCCGGGCGATGCTCGCCGATGCCGAGGAACGCCTCAAGCCCATCTTCGGCACGCGCAACCGCATTCTTTTTTTCGCCGCCTCCGGCAGCGGGATGATGGAAGCGGCGGTCGTCAATATCGCCAGCGCCGGCACGGAACTGCTGTTCGTTTCGCATGGTCAGTTCGGCGAACGCTTTGCCACGATCGCGCAGGAAATCGGCGCTCGCTTCGATCGGCTGGATATGCCATGGGGCAGCGACATCGACATCGACGCGGTGGCGCAGCGCCTGCGCGAAAAGACCTACCGCGCCGTATTCGTCATCCACAATGAAAGCTCGACCGCCATTACCGCCGACCTCGCGCGGCTCGGCGCCCTCGTGCGCGATACGCCGACGCTGCTCGTCACGGATTCGGTCAGCGGGCTGGCCGGTACCGAGATGAAGCAGGATGAATGGGGCGTCGACGTCGTCGTGTCGGCATCGCAGAAAGCCTTGATGTGCCCCCCCGGCCTGGGCCTGGCCAGCGTCAGTACCAAGGCCTGGGACGTCATCGATCGCGGCGACCACCTTCCCGCTTTCTATTGGAGCTTCAAGCGCGCGCTGGCGTCGCTGGAAAAAGGCGAAACGCCGTTCACGCCCGCCGTACCCGTCGTCTATGGACTGCTCGAGGCCCTGGACATGATTCACGCCGAAGGGCTGCCCCAGGTACTGGCCCGTCACCGCCGCCTGTCGACAGCCCTGCGCGATGGCGCGGCCGCCATCGACCTTCCCATCTTCGGGACGGGCCGCAACCTGTCCAGCACCGTTGTCGCGCTTTCGGTGCCGCAGGCATTGGATGGCGCGGCGATCGTCAAGGCGCTGTACGAACGCCATCGAACGGTGATCGCCGGCTCGCGGAACCGATTGTCCGGTCGGGTTATCCGCATCGGCACGATGGGAGACTTCGACGATGACACGATTCTGACCGACCTGACGCACCTGGAAAGCGTTCTCGCGGACCTGGGCCATGCGTTCACCTCCGGTGCCGGCATCGCCGCGGCACGCGCCAGCCTTGCCGCATCCAATTCAACGATAAACAAGGGGAAAACATGAAAAGCCTGCCCACCTGTATTGCGATATTGGCCCTCGCCACCGTCGGCGCAGCGGTGCCCGCGATGGCCGCGTCCGACCATGTGGTGCTGTACTCGGCCAATGACGACACCGTCAACAAATTGGTGGCCGACGGTTTCAAGCAGTCCACCGGCCTGACGGTGAACGTGATTTCCACCGGATCCGGCGTGCTGTTTCGGCGTATCGCCTCCGAACAGGGCAATCCGCAGGGCGATGTGGTGTGGGGTGTCAGCGCCGCCCTGCTCAAGCAGAACAGCAAGTATTTCCAGCCTTACGCCGTCCAGGGACGCGACGTCGTTCCCGCGCCGTATCGCGATCCCGACAATCTATGGGTCGGTACCAATATCCAGGTGGTCACCATCAACCGGAACAGCAAGGCCATTCCCGATAAGGACGCGCCCAAGCGCTGGGAAGATTTGCTCGACGCCAAATGGAAAGGCCGCCTCGCCTATACAGATCCGGCCAATTCCGGATTTTCCTACGCGGCGGCCACGGCCCTGCTCCAGGCCTGGGGCGACAACGATGCGGCCTGGCAGAAATTCGGCAAGCTGGTCGCCAATGCCAAGGTGCTGAACCGCTCGACCCTGGTGTTCGACGGCAATGGCAGCGGCGAGTATCCGCTGGGAATTTCCCTGGAATACGCGGGCTTCCTGTGGGCGCACAACGGCGCGCCGGTGGCGGTTGGCTATCCCGAGGACGGCACGGTCGCCCTGGCAGAAGGCGCGGCCATCATCAAGGGAGGCCCGGATCCGGACAACGCCCGAAAGCTGATCGACTACCTGGCCAGCAAGCCGACCCAGGAAATGCTGCTGAAGGCCACCTTCCGCCGCCCCGCCAGACAGGACGTCGACTTGAGCGTGGCAGGCAATATGCCGCCATTCAGCGCTATCAAGGTGTTGCCTTACGACGCTGCCAAGTGGGAATCCACCCGCGCCGAGACCCTGCGCCGCCTGAAGACGACCATCCAGGAAACGCGCTGAGCGCCCCGGTCCGCTGCTTCCATGACGACCATACGGATTGACGAGTTGGTCTGCAGCTACGGCGCGGCGCGGGCGGTGGATGGCATCTCGCTGACCATCGGCGACGGAGAGCTATTCACGCTGCTCGGCCCTTCCGGTTGCGGCAAGACCACGCTGCTGCGCAGCATCGCGGGCTTCACCGATATCGCGTCCGGCAGCATCCTGCTGGGTGAAACGCGTATCGACCGCCTGCCGGCGCACCGGCGCAACATTGCGATGGTGTTCCAGAACTACGCCATCTTTCCCAACCTGACCGTGGCCGACAACGTGGCGTACGGGTTGCGCGCGCGCAAGGTGCCGGCGGCTGCCATCGAGGCCCGCGTGCGCAAGGCGCTTGAACGGGTGCGCCTGGCGAACTACGGCCCGCGCTGGCCCCATCAACTGTCCGGCGGGCAATTGCAGCGCGTGGCCATCGCGCGCGCGCTGGTGATCGAACCCGCCGTGCTGTTGTTCGACGAGCCGCTATCCAACCTGGACGCCCAGCTACGCGTGGAGATGCGCGTCGAGATTCGCCAGTTGCAGAAATCGCTGGGCCTGACCGCGGTCTATGTCACCCACGATCAGGAAGAGGCGCTGGCCATTTCGGACCGCATCGCCGTACTGCGCGACGGCAGGGTCGAACAGGTGGGTTCGCCCGAAGCCATCTACCAGCAACCGCAAACGGCCTTCGTTGCGGAGTTCCTGGGAGGCACCAATATGCTGCCCGGCGTCGCCGGCCGCTTCGACGGCCAGACCAGCGAAGTCGCGACAGGCGGCACGACCATATCGGTGCAGGGCAAAGTGGCGGAACCGGGCGGCAAAGTGCTGCTCTCGATACGGCCCGAGGCCTTGCGGCTGGTGGACCAGGCGCCGGGGCCGCTGCTGCGTGCCAGGCTGGTGCTGCGCGAATTCCTGGGCCAGATCCAGCGGCTGCACGCCGCGCTGCCCGATGGCACGCCGATCCGGATCTCCGCGCTGGGCGCCTCGTTGGGCGGGATGGCCGAGGGCACACCGCTGACCCTGGCCTACGACCCCGCCCACATCATTGCGTTTCCTGCCTCATGAAGGGCTTTCGCTATGCGGTGTCCATCGGCGCGCTGGTCCTGCTGGCGCTATTCCTTCTCTATCCCCTGGCGCTGGTGCTGAACGCCAGCCTGCGGGTGGACGGCACCGGGCCTTTTACGCTGGCCAACTATGCGGGAATCTTCAATAGCGGCTATTACATCAAGAGTGTAAGCAACAGCCTGATCGCGGCGGCTTGCGCCACGGCGGGGGCCACCGCGATAGGCGTACCGCTGGCCTTCTGCATGGCCCGCGTGGACCTGCCGGCCAAGACCCTGCTCTTCACGCTGGCCTCGCTACCTCTGGTGCTGCCCTCTTTCGTGGCCGCCTATGCGCTGGTGCTGCTGTTCGGCCATGCCGGCGTTATCACGACCGCGCTGCGCGAAATCGGCGTGCCGATCGGTCCCATCTACGGCTTGCCCGGCATCATTGCGGTGTTCTCGCTGACCCTCTACCCCTATGTGCTGATGCCGGCCATGGCCGGCTTCAAGGCCATCGACATTTCCGTCGAAGAAGCCGCCCGCAACCTGGGCGGTTCGCGCTGGCACGTCTTTCGCACCGTACTGCTACCGGTAGTCATGCCGGCGGTACTCGCGGGGGCCCTGCTCGTCTTCATCGAAACCCTGGAGAATTTCGGCGTACCGTCCGTGCTTGCCGAGGACCGGCCTTTCCTGGCGGTCGACATCTTCAAGCTGTTCGCGGGCGAAGCGGACAACAACCCGGCCGCCGCCGGGGCCCTTAGCGTGCTGCTGATCCTGTGCACGGCACTCGGACTGCTGGCGCAGCGGCATTACCTGGGCAAGCGGCGCTTCACCACGAATGCGCGCAGCGCGCCGCCGGCACTGCCGCTATCGCGCGGCTGGAGCACGGTGGCGACATGCTACAGCTGGGGTATCGTGCTACTGTCGCTGATGCCTTTCATCGCCGTCCTGGGCATTTCCTTCCTGCGTTTCAGGGGGCCGGTGCTGACGTGGGAACTGGGACTGGGCAACTACGCGGGTTTGCTGGCAGGCTCGTACGAGCCGCTATACAACACCTTGATCCTGGCAACCGTGGCGGCCCTGGTGGCAACGATCATCGGCGCGCCCATCGGCTACATCGTCACGCGCCATCGCGGCCGGCTGTCCGCCACGCTGGACATGATAGGCATGGTGCCATTCGCCGTATCCGGCACCGTAATAGGCGTGGGTCTGATCCTGGCCTTCAACAACCAGCCCCTGGTGCTGACCGGCGGCTGGCTTATCCTGATTATTGCCTACGTCGTGCGCAAGCTGCCGTTCAGCGTACGCTCGGCGGCCGCCATCGTGCACCAGATCGAACCCAGTCTCGAAGAAGCCTCCATCAATCTCGGCGTCTCCCCATTCAAGACCTTCGTCGGCCTGGTCGTGCCGTTGATGGCCGGCGGCCTGGTCGGCGGCATGGTGCTGGTGTGGATAACGGTCGCCTCCGAACTCAGCTCGACCATCGTGCTGTACACCAGCCGCTGGTCCACCGTCACGGTGCGCATGTACCAGTTGCTGGAAGGCACCGGCGCCGGGTTGGCGGCCGCGGCGGCCGCGATATTGATATTTTTTACCGCCGTCCCGCTACTGCTGCTCCAGCTGCGCATGCGCCGGCGCGATAGCCCATTGATGTAGCGTCGACGATGCTGCCTGGAGTCCAAGGTGAACGATGCCTCAACCAAGGTCACGCTGAATTTCCGTAGCGACAACGTCGGTACGGCAAGCCCGGAGATTTTGCGCGCCATCGAGGCGGCCAATCGCGATCCCGCCGCCTCCTACGGCGACGACGACTACAGCGCGGCCGTCAACGAGGCCTTTTCGGCGCTGTTCGAAGCGCCGGTCACGGTGTTTCCGGTCGCCACCGGCACGGCGGCCAACGCCTTATCCCTGGCCTGCTGCGCACGACCGTGGGGCGCGATCTACTGTCATCAGGAAGCGCACGTTCATACATCGGAAGGCGGCGCCACGGAGTTCTATAGCGGCGGCGCGAAACTGGTGGCGCTGCCCGGCGAAAATTACAAACTGCCCGCGGCAACCCTGCGGGATGCCCTGGCGGCCGCCGAGCGCGGTATACGCAACCGGTCCCAGCCCGACGCGGTCACGATCACCCAGGCCAGCGAATACGGGACGGTGTATCGCCGCGACGAGATCGCCGCGATCGGTGCGATGGCCCACGAGGCCGGAATCCGATTCCACATGGACGGCGCGCGCTTCGCCAACGCACTTGCCACGCTGGGATGCAGTCCGGCCGAGATGACCTGGCGTGCCGGCGTCGACATCCTTTCCTTCGGTGTCACCAAGAATGGCGGCATGAATGCCGACGCCATCGTCGTATTCGATGCGGATCTGGTGGAGTCCCTGTCCTATCGCTTGCGCCGCGCCGGCCAGACCTGGTCGAAAATGCGCTTCGCCTCGGCCCAATTGCTGGCTTACGTACAAGACGACCTGTATCTACGCCTGGCCCGCCACTCGAATGCCATCGCCGCGCGCCTCAGCCAGGAATTGGCCGCATTGCCAGGCGTGGAACTGGCCGCCCCGGTCGACGCCAATATGTTGTTCCTGCGCATGCCGGCCCCCGCCATCCAGGCGATCGAGGCCGCCGGCGCGCGCTTCGGCCGCCGCCGCGGCGGCGTGATCCGATTGGTCACGCGCTTCGATATGGACGAGGCGGAGGCTGGCACGCTGGTCGATATCGTGCGATGCGCGCTGCTCTGACGCGACCCGAGCGCGCTTCCCGGCCAGCCGAGGCAGGCAGCACGCGTATCCAGCGAACATGAGCGGCATTGTGCATGGGCCACGCGCAGCCCTGCTGCCTTGCGCCGCCCCAGCGGTCGGACCAACGCAATATTGTATCGACAGGTATTTCACGTCATCGAGACCGATCGACCTGGCAGCGCAAACCACGGCCGAAAAAAGCAGTTTCGTATTTCGGTTCACGCAAAGCCGAAAGACACACTCCGTTGCACGACTAAGGGCGCCGCGGCCCTTGCGATAAGGGCGCTTTGGTACTGTTGCGCGTCCGCTTTTTATCGGTCTCGCAGCACCGTATAAGCGAACGTAGCGCACTTATCGCCACGGCCCCGGCCGTGGCGTTTTTTTTCGGGTTCAGAATGACTGCGTTTCCCTGCGAAGCCGTACGGCCAGACCGAGCAGGAGCACAGTGGGCAGCAATACGCTCCAGAATGAGCCCAGCTTGAACGCAAACGCTCCGATGATGGCGCCCAGGGCGAAGCCGATCACCGCCGGCAACATCTTTCCCATCCTGCGCCGGATCGCGGCGCGGGCCTCCGGTGTGGCGCGAGGCAGGTCCACCGCGTCGATCACGATCTGCGTCGTATTACCGGTCATGATGGTAGTGGGGCCGGCATCGGACAGAATGGTGCGCGACATCGCGTTTTGCACGCCCATTGCGGCCACGCCCAGCAAGCCGCATACGATGACCAGGGGTGCGCTCGGATCGCTCATGGGACTGGCCACCAGCCCTGCCACCATGAAAGCCGCCAGCAACGTACCCTCGAGGAAGAACAGCACCGCGATGACGGGTTGTTTCCGGCGGCGCAGCGTGGTTTCGAGCAAACGGGTGCAGCCCACCGCGAGGACGAAGGTCGGCAATGCCAACAGCTTGGTGAGCAGGCCCTCCGACGCGCCGATAAGCTGCACGCCGATCATGATGAAGTTGCCCGTCACGTGCGCCGTGAACAGGCCGAACAGCGCCGCGAAGCCCACGACATCCACGTAGCCGGCGGCGAACGATAGCAGCCAGCCCGGAATGTCGGCCGCCGCCGATTGCGAGGTCTGGGGCGCCTGGTACGTCGATGCCATCATTGGCTCCTGGACGGTGGATCGCAGTCGGCGTCGGCGGCGTCCGAGGACGCCGCGGCTTTTGGTGCATTGCCCGTAATCTTGGGCACGCATTCCTGCCGGAACCAGGCCGTCGTGACCGGCTCCCCGGCCATCATCCGCTTTACTGGTGGCAGGACCTGCTCTCCGATCAGCATGCCCAGCAGACCCACCAGGGCGATCGCCGGTGGAGCGGGCGATCGCACGCCGAGCAGCGAATAAATAATGCCCACCAATATACCCGCGCCCAGCGAGATCAAATACACCTTCATGACTGCACTCCTGTGATGGCGCGGGGGAAAGCATGGGTCGACGGAGGGACATGCTGCCTGGACAAGTCCTCCCACGCGACCAGCAGGAAGCCGCCCACCAGCCCCAGGTGCTCGAAGAACGCATTCGCCATCGCGAAGCGGGCATCGGGCGGGGCGCTCCAGAAACGGAGCGCGAGAAAGGTGGCGGCCAGCGTGAACGCGGCCAGCAGCAAAGCGCCCAGCCAGCGCCACCGTCCCAGCAGGATCATGGCCGATGCGCCCAGCTCCAATACGATGACGGCAACGGCCATGGGCTGTGCCGGAGCCAGGCCCAGCCGCTGGATTTCCGTTACCGCGCCGGGGAAATCATAAAGCTTGACCAGGCCGCCCTGCAGATAGGCGGCGCAGAGCAGCAGCAACGCGACCCAGTGGAGGCCGCGCGGCAAGCGCGGATGAGCGCCGGACTGCGGCGAGGAAGAATCGGACAATGGATTCATGGCGCGTTCCGCTCGTTCAAAAAGCCCAGCAAGAGCAGCCCAGCGCGCCCCAGAATGTTTTCTCATCGGAAACCGGCGTGCTGGAGGTCCACGCCCGCGCGTGCGCATGACCGTGCACGCCGCAAGACTGCGCGCAGCCGCACAGGGTCTTCAACGCAGTGCGGCGGGATGCCTGCGCGCGCGCCTGGTAGCCCCCACGGTGACGCACGGGCGACCAGTCGGGCATCGCCGGCGGGATCTCCGGGGCGTGTCCGTCGAACTCCCCGTCGCCGTAGACAACCTTGCCGCCCAGCACAGTCATGACGGACGTGATGTCCTGGATTTCGTCGCCGGGTACGGCGAAGTAATCGGCGGAAAGTACCGCCAGGTCGGCCAGCTGGCCGACCTTGATCTGGCCCTTCTTGCCGACTTCCGACGAGAACCAGGTATTGGCTTCGGTCCAAAGGCGCAGCGCAGTTTCGCGATCCAGCACATTGGCCTGCGGATACATGGACGTGCCGCCCACGGTCTTGCCGGTCGTTAGCCAATACAGGGAGACCCAGGGGTTATACGACGCCACGCGCGTGGCGTCGGTCCCGGCGCCCACTTTGACGCCCTTCTCCAGCATCCGCTTCACCGGCGGCGTGGCCTCCGCTGCCCTGGCACCGTAGCGTTCGACGAAGTATTCACCCTGGTAGGCCATGCGGTGCTGCACAGCAATGCCGCCGCCCAGCGCGGCGATGCGATCGATATTGCGGTCCGAGATCGTTTCGGCATGATCGAAGAACCAGTTCAGGCCGTCGAAGGGAACGTCGCGCGCCACTTTCTCATAGACATCCAGAGCACGGGAAATGGTCTGGTCGTACGTGGCGTGCAGGCGCCACGGCCAGCGCTTCTCCGCCAGCATGCGAATCACCGGTTCCAGGTCTCCTTCCATGGAGGGAGGCATGTCAGGACGTTCGACGCGGAAATCCTCGAAGTCCGCCGCGGAATACACCAGCATTTCGCCCGCGCCATTATGGCGGTACAGATCGTCTCCCTGCCCCGGCTTGACGGCGGCCGTCCACGTCTTGAAGTCGTTCAGTTCTTCCTTGGGCTTTTGCGTGAACAGGTTGTAGGCCAGTCGCACGGTCAGGTGCCCCGCCGCATGCAGCTGTTCGATGATGGCGTAGTCCTCGGGGTAGTTCTGGAAGCCGCCGCCGGCGTCGATCACGCCCGTCACGCCCAGCCGGTTCACTTCCCGCATGAAATGGCGCGTGGAGTTCAACTGGTATTCCGGCGGCAGCTTCGGCCCCTTGGCCAGGGTCGCGTACAGGATCGTGGCGTTGGGCTTGGCCAGCAGCAACCCGGTGGGGTTGCCATGGGCATCCCGCATGATCTCGCCGCCGGGGGGATTCGGTGTGTCCTTGGTATATCCCACCGCGCGCAACGCGGCGGCATTCAATATCGCGCGGTCGTACAGATGCAGGATGAATACCGGCGTATCGGGCGCCGCGGCATTCAATTCGTCTATCGTCGGCAGACGCTTTTCCACAAACTGGTGTTCGGTAAACCCCCCTACCACCCGCACCCATTGGGGCGCGGGCGTGCGGGCTACCTGGTCCTTGAGCATGCGCATGGCGTCCGCTAGCGAACGCACCCCATCCCAGCGCAGCTCCATGTTGTAGTTCAGCCCACCGCGGATGATATGCATGTGGCTGTCGATCAGGCCGGGGATAACACGTCGGCCATTCAGGTCTATCACCTGCGTGCGTGGGCCGGCCAGTTTCATGATGTCGTCGCGCAGCCCGACGCCGACAAACCGGCCATCCCGCACCGCTACCGCATCCGCCTGCGGGTTGGCGCGATCCAGCGTGGTGAACTTTCCATTGACCAGGACAAGGTCCGGAGTGGAGGGTTCGGTCATGACGAAACTCCGATTGCGAGTACCGCCCGCGTTGGCGCCGGCGAGGAACTAGCGGTGGTTGATTGGGGCGAGAAAACGCAGCCGCAAGATACCTTGCCGGTCGAAAAGGGTATTGGACAAAAGTGCGGTGATTTGGATAAAACGGCGACAGCCTACCTCGCCGGTCCGACCGCTCACAATACTGACAGACCCTAGTTTTTTCTCCACTGGGCGGGCGACACGCCTGTCAGCTTTTTGAACACACGGCTGAAATGGCTCTGGTCCGAAAAGCCGCAGTTGTGCGCGATGCTGGCGATATCGATATCCTGGCGCAGCATGTCCTTGGCCAGATCGACACGGGCACGCAGAATCCACTGATGCGGCGTCAATCCCGTCGATTGGAAGAATGCCTTGGTGAAATGTCCCGCCGAAATCCCGCATTCGGCAGCGATGTCCTCGACGGATATATTGGTGGCGACATGGTGGCGCATATATTCCACGATGCGCCTTTCACGACGTGCGCCCAATCTCGGGACATAGCTGCCGCATCGCAGGGGGCCGCCGTAGGTGGAAATAATATGGATCATCATCGCGCTGGCGATGTGATCGATATATAGCCGGTCCAAGTCATTGCGGCACTCCAGGGCCGGGGCGATCGCGTTCACCAGCGACAGCATCGTCCTGTCCACCCTGCCCGCCGGATTGCGCAGGAAAAAGTCGCGCGCCGCGCCGCTCTGGGCCGCCAGCTCGCGCAGTCGTTCATGATCGATCTGGATGCGGAAATTATCGAAGGCGGAAAGATGATGGCATCGCCACTCTTCTTCCAGATTGGTGATCGAGATGCCGCCCGCCTTATGGGACCCTTGATACACCAGTTTCCGCGAGCGCCACAGCCTGTGCAGCGGAAAGGGCCTGTTCTGGACGATGATCGCCGTGCGGCTGGCAACCGGCACATCGATGGGATCTGCCAGAGGCGCCATCGATTGCGCTCTTTCGATTCCCAGCGCGCCGACTTCCAGCTTGCAGCTCCTGCGGGGCTGCGATCCCGACTCGTTCGTTGACGCCATGCCGATGCTCGTCCAAGGATCGATCATTTAAGCAGGTCTGGCACCGGCTCGATAGGAGAGCGACCACACCATGGCCACGGGACACGCATGAAAAAAGGGCTTACAACGAGGAACGTTGTAAGCCCTTGATTTGCTTGGTAGGCCCCCCGAGAGTCGAACTCGGCACCAACGGATTATGAGTCCGCTGCTCTAACCAGGCATGAGCTAGAGGCCCTTATTGATCTTGTATCCTGCGCGCGCCCGGCCTTGTTACTGGCCTTCCAGGAAGCTCTTCAGCTTGTCGGCACGGCTGGGATGGCGCAGCTTGCGCAAGGCCTTGGCTTCGATCTGGCGGATCCGTTCGCGGGTGACGTCGAATTGCTTGCCGACTTCTTCCAGCGTCTGGTCCGTACTCATCTCGATGCCGGAGCGCATGCGCAAAACCTTGGCCTCGCGCGGAGTCAGAGAGTCTAGCACTTCCTTGACCACATCGCGCATGGAACCGTGCAAGGCAGCATCCGAAGGCGCCAGGGTGGCCGTGTCTTCGATGAAATCGCCCAGGTGCGAATCGTCGTCGTCACCGATGGGCGTTTCCATGGAGATCGGTTCCTTGGCGATCTTCAGGATCTTGCGGATCTTGTCTTCCGGCATGTCCATCTTCTGCGCCAGCGTCGCGGGATCGGGCTCGGCACCCGTCTCCTGCAGGATCTGACGGCTGATCCGGTTCATCTTGTTGATCGTTTCGATCATGTGGACCGGGATACGGATGGTTCGCGCCTGGTCGGGGATCGATCGCGTGATGGCCTGGCGGATCCACCATGTGGCATACGTGGAAAACTTGTAGCCGCGCCGGTACTCGAACTTGTCCACCGCCTTCATCAATCCGATGTTGCCTTCCTGGATCAGATCCAGGAATTGCAGACCGCGGTTGGTGTACTTCTTGGCGATGGAGATCACCAGGCGAAGGTTGGCCTCGGTCATTTCGCGCTTGGCCTTGCGAGCCTTGGCTTCGCCGGTGGCCATGCGCTTGTTGACTTCCTTCAGGTCCTTCAGCGGCAGAACGACTCGCGATTGCAGATCGATCAGCTTTTGCTGCAATTCCTGCACGGCCGGCACCTGGCGCTCCAGGGTCTCGGCGTACGGGTGGCCAGCGGCGACTTCATCCACGACCCATTGAAGGTTGGTTTCGTTGCCCGGGAACACCTTGATGAAATGCGACCGCGGCATGCCGGCACGATCCACGCAGGTGTGCAGGACGGCGCGTTCGAGCTGGCGCACTTCCTCGACCTGGTTGCGCAGGGTGTCGGCCAGGCGCTCCACCATCTTGGCGGTGAACCGGATGCCCATGAGCTCGTTCTGGATGGCTTCCTGCGCCTTCAGATAAATCGTCGACCGGTAGCCCTCCTGTTCGTAGGCACCGCGCATCTTTTCGAACTGCTTGCCGACCTCGTCGAACTTGGCCAGGGCCTTGACGCGCAGGTCTTCCAGCTGCTTGCTGCTCATGCCGCCGGCCGGACCGTCGTCGTTCTCGTCTTCTTCGGCCGTCACACCGGCGCCGGCGTATTCCTCGCCGTCTTCCGGATCGACCAGGCCGTCCACGACTTCGTCGATCTGCGCCTGGCCTTCACGCACACGCGTGACATGCGCCAGGATCTCGTTGATCGTGGTGGGGCAGGCGGAAATCGCCATGACCATGTGCTTCAGGCCGTCTTCGATGCGCTTGGCGATTTCGATTTCGCCTTCGCGCGTCAGCAGCTCGACCGAACCCATTTCACGCATGTACATGCGGACCGGATCCGTCGTGCGGCCGAAGTCGGAGTCCACCGTGGTCAGCGCGGCCTCGGCTTCGTCTTCCACGTCATCGTCGTTGGACGCGACCGGCGCGTTTTCACTCATCAGCAGGGTTTCGGCATCGGGGGCCTGATCGTAGACCGCGATCCCCATGTCGCTGAACGTGCTGATGATCCCGTCGATGGCTTCCGCATCGACCAGGTCGTCCGGCAAATGGTCGTTGATTTCGCCGTAGGTCAGGTAGCCGCGGTCCTTGCCCAGCTTGATCAGCTGCTTCAGGCGGTTGCGGCGGGCTTCGTATTCTTCCGGGGTGACGGGGCCGCGGGCGATCAGATCCTTGGGATCGCCCTTGCCGCGCTTGCCGCCGCGCTTGACCGGCTTCAGTTCAGGCAGGACTTCGCCCTCGCCGTCACCGGCATCGTCGAAATCGGCGTTGTCGTTGTTCTGGTTCTTGGCGGGCCGGCCGGGACGGCGGCCGCTGGGCACGGACGCGGGGCGACCGACCAGTTCGGCCAGCTTGTCTTCGGCCTTCTTCGCCTTGGCGGCCTTCTCGGGGGTGTCGGCCTTGGCAGCTTTCTTCGCGGCGGCCGGCTTCACGGTGGCGGACTTGGGCGCAACCTTGACGGCCGCTTTGGCCGATGTCTTTTCCGCCGCCTTGCTGGCAGCGGGCCTGGCCGTTTTGGCTTCTTCGGCCATTTCAACTGCTGAGGAGGTTTTGCCGATGGATTTCGTCATAGTCGCTTCCGTGGTCGTTGCAGGCGGAAAGCCTGCCGCACCGCTATCGACGGTCGGGACTGATGCCCCGGCCGAGTCAAGCCGCGTACTTTAAAAACTAACAACAGTGCTTGGAGATCGGCCGGTTCGTCACGCCCCATGCGCGAACATTGCAGAAGCCCCTGATGGGCGAGGCTGCGGGCCTGATCTTGGCGTGGTGCAGCACCTGGTCTTGCAATGTTCGGGCACATGTGCCGCAACTTACGTCCCATCCCGGTTGGCCACGCAGGAGTCCGGTAATTTCTGTCCTGCGCCATCCAACTATTGGGCCCTGCTCTTCCTGATTTCTGGTACCTTGAGTAATCTCGTGTCAATGCTTTGTTACGATGCCTTCGGTAGAATGCTTGCATTCAACCGGGACAACACAACCGCCAAGGGCTCGTCCGACACGCCGACATGGCCACGCAATCGCCATACATCCCGATCACGGCGGAATTGCGGCCCCAATTACGGTCCCAATTACGGCCCCAATCACGGCCGAACCCGATCCGAACTACCCGGATCACCCACAACTACCCGAATCATCCACATTAGACAGTGCCGCAACCGCGTGGTTCTGGGCGGCCCGGATGGAAGGTGTAGACCAGGGTGTGGACCAAGCCAAGGCGTAAACGCTCGCCGGACAACCTTTCCAGTCAGGAAAACCCTTGATTTTACCCTATTGAGTCACTCCCGGCATGCTTAATTGCCGCTAAACGCTTGGAAAGTTCCTGATACCTATCCCGGTCCTGCTGCGTCTGAAGGCCGGACCGCGCCAACTCATCGATCTCGGCCCGAATAGCTACGAATTCGATGCGATGTAGCGCGTCGTCCCATTCCGCCTGCGGATTGGGAAGGTCCTCTTCACCGACCACGTCCGCGCTCATGCTGCGCAATACCAGCTGGATATCCGATTCAGGCTCCGCCGCCTCCAGCAAGGCGCCCAGATGGCGCGCGCCGCTGCGCTGGGCCAGCACGATGAGATCCCTGACCATACCAAGGTGGGGCCCCCGATCCAATACTTCAAGCTGCTGATCCCCCATGGTATCCACCAGCTCAGGGTGAGAGAGCAGCAGCCGCAGCAGGCGGCGCGCCATGGTGGGAACGGGACGGCGCGGCTCTATCACGCCGCCGACCTTGTCCCGGTCGTCCCGGCGCGACCACTTTCCGCCCGGCCTGGCGTCGAAGCGCCGCCCGTTGAACCGACCCTTTTTTTCCTGTCGGCCGCCTTCCCATGAGGGCTCACCGGCCCCGTCGGGAATGGGCTCGTAGGAGAAGTCAGGCGGCGGCGCATCCGCCTCCATGCCCATGTCGAAGGGCACTTCCGAACGCGGCCCTGGCGAATGTCCCGAGGCGCCCACCGCAACGACACCCGACGGGTTGGCGGGCGGCCCCGCGGGCTGGGCCAGTGCCTGGGCGACTTCCTCGGGCGTCAATTGCACCAGCTTGCCCAGCTCGCGCTCTATCTGTGTCTTCAACCCGCAAGCCGGGATCGCGCCCAGCAGGGGCCGCGCCTCGTGCATGCAGGCCGCCCTACCCTCCGCTTCGGCAAGATTGTGGCGGGACGCCAATTCGTCGAGCAGGAACCGGGACAGGGCCGTGGCCTCGCCCAAGCTGGCACGGAAGGCCTCCGCACCGAATTCGCGCACATACGAATCCGGATCGTGCTCCGCGGGAAGGAATAGAAAGCGCAGATTGATGTCATCGCGCAGAACCGGAAGACAGGCCTGCAAGGCGCGCCAGGCCGCGCGCCGTCCAGCCTTGTCGCCGTCGAAGCTGAACACCACACGATCGCTGGCACGCAACAGTTTCTTGACGTGGTCCGGCGTGGTCGACGTGCCCAGGGTGGCCACGGCGTTGCCCAGTCCCAGTTGCGCCAGGCCGACCACACCCATATAGCCCTCGACCACAATGACCTGGCCCTCGACGCGCATGGCCTGCCGCGCCTCCCATAAGCCGTAGAGCTCATGACCCTTCGAGAAAATGGGTGTTTCCGGGGAATTCAGGTATTTGGGTTCGCCCTTGCCAATGATCCGCCCACCGAACCCGATCAACACGCCGCGGGCATTGCGGATCGGGAACATGACGCGCTCGCGAAAGCGGTCGTACCGGCGCCCATCTTCGGCCTCGATGACCAGGCCGGCCTCCACCAGCACGGGATCGTCGTAGCGACTGAACACCTGGGCCAGCCCCTGCCGATCGGTACCGGACCATCCAAGGCCGAACTGACGTGCGATCTCGCCCGTCAGGCCACGCTGCTTGAGATAACGGATGGCGGGCGCGGAAGCCCGTAACTGCTTCAGGTAGTAAGCCTGCGCCGCCTCGAGCACTTGGGTATGGCGCGAGACCTCTTCCTTGCGCCGCGCGGATTCCGCGCGCTGGCGCGGACTGCGGTCTTCTTCCGGCACGGTCATGCCGGCGGAGCCGGCCAGCGAACGCACCGCTTCAGGGAAGCTGGCGCCCGTGTGCTCCATCAGGAAAGTTATTGCGCTGCCATGAGCACCGCAACCAAAGCAGTGATAGAACTGCTTGGTCGGACTTACCGTGAAGGAAGGACTTTTTTCGTTATGAAAGGGACACAGGCCAAGCAGGTTGGCCCCACCCTTGCGCAACTGCACATAACGCCCAACCACATCGACAACGTCGACTCGGGCGAGCAGTTCCTGTATGAAAGATTCTGGAATCAATCAAATTCGAATCGATTTGGATCGATCCACAAATCAAAATACAGGCGTCAATACAGACGCGGGGGCAGTTGCTGGCTACGAATCCGCTTGTAGTGGCGCTTCACCGCGGCGGCGTGCTTGCGCTTGCGCTCTGCCGTGGGCTTCTCGTAGAACTCGCGCGAACGCAGTTCGGTCAGAAGACCCGTTTTTTCGATGGTGCGCTTGAAGCGGCGCAGGGCGGCTTCAAACGGTTCGTTTTCCTTCAGGCGAACAATAGGCATAGGTGCTGAGCGGTGCGGAGCAAAAAAATAGGGTGAAGTCGCCAGGGTGAATCGATTGTCTTTCGATACCCTCTTCGATACGACGCCGGCACTGAACTGGCACCGTATCCGGACTGAATAGGTACTGCAGAGTCGAAACCCTGACTTGGTAACAGGAGATTATAGCACGCTGAAAGTCAGGACGTCGAGCCCTTCCTTGTCCATGCCTCTAGCTGGTGGGGCCGCAGGCTGTCGTAGTCCTCGAAGGGCTGATGTATCCATGGATTGGTCATCAGTTTGCTGACGTAATAATCAGGGACAGCCTTGGCGTGCCCCTTCCACCATAGAACGGCGCTGCGCAGCTCCGTGATCGCCGGAAACTGGTGACGCAGATGTTCCATTACGCGGTTGAAGGTCAGACCGGTGTCGACCATGTCGTCGACCATCAGGACGCGGCCCGCCAGGCTACCTCGCGTGATGGTGATGAACTGGGCGATATCCAGCGCACCCTGCTTGGTGCCCGCAGCCTCGCGGTAGCTGCTGGTCGCCAGGATCCCCAACGGCACATCGAAAATACGGGAGAGCACATCGCCTACCCGCACGCCGCCGCGCGCCAGGCACAGGATCTGGTCGAACTGCCATTCCGAACGGTAAACCTGCAGGGCCAGCTGTTCGATCAGCCGGTGGTATTCATCCCAGCTGACCCAGAGGTCTTTGTCGGTGCTCGGCGGTAGAGCCATGGCGGTACGCTCCTACCCCTTCAGCGGATGACGCAGGACGATGGTTTCGGCGCGATCGGGACCGGTGGACACCAGGTCGATCGGCACCTCGCATACTTGCGCCACGCGTTCCAGGTAGGCGCGGGCGGCAGCCGGCAGCTTTTCGTATTCGGTAATGCCGACGGTGGATTCGGACCAGCCGGGCAATTCCTCGAACACCGCTTCGGCCTTGGCGACTTCCACGGCGCCATAGGGCAGCACGTCGCGGAATTCGCCATTGACCCGATAACCCACGCCGAGGCGGATGGTTTCGAGTCCATCCAGCACGTCGAGCTTGGTAATGCACAGGCCGGTGATACCGTTCAGACGGACGGAACGCTTGAGGGCAGCGCCGTCGAACCAGCCGCAGCGGCGCGGACGTCCGGTCACGGAGCCGAACTCCTTGCCGATGTTAGCCAGCCGCGCGCCGATTTCGTCCAGCAGTTCGGTGGGGAACGGGCCGGAGCCGACGCGCGTGGTGTATGCCTTCGTGATACCGAGGACGTAATCCAGCGACTGCGGACCGACACCCGCCCCCGCCGCCGCCGCGCCGGCGACGCAGTTGCTGCTGGTGACGTAGGGATAGGTGCCGTGATCGACATCCAGCAGCGCGCCCTGGGCGCCTTCGAACAACAGGCGTTGTCCGGCTTTCTGAGCGGCGAACAGATTGCTCGATACGTCGCGCACCATCGGGGCGATGGCCGGCGCCAACGCCATGGCCTGGTCGCGTACCTGGTTGGCGGAGACCGGCTCCGCGCCCAGGTACTGGGTAAGCACGAAGTTGTGGTAATCCAGCACTTCGGCCAGCTTCTGGTCGAACAGGTCGGCGTCGAACAGATCCTGAACGCGCAGGGCGCGACGGGCGATTTTGTCTTCGTACGCGGGGCCGATGCCGCGGCCGGTCGTGCCGATCTTGCCTTCACCCTTGCGCTTTTCGCGAGCCTGGTCCACGGCGACGTGGTACGGAAGGATCAGGGGGCAGATTTCGGAAATCTGCAGGCGCGAGCGCACATCCAGGCCGGCCGCTTCGAGCTCTTCGATTTCCTTGAGCAGCGCTTCCGGGGACAGCACGACGCCGTTGCCAATGTAGCAGGTGACCCCCGGGTGCATGATGCCCGACGGGATAAGGCGCAGGATGGTTTTCTTGCCGTTGATCCACAACGTGTGACCGGCATTGTGGCCACCCTGGAAACGCACGACGCCGTGGACGGACTCCGCCAGCCAGTCGACGATTTTTCCTTTGCCTTCGTCACCCCACTGGGTGCCGATAATGACTACGTTCTTGCTCATGATCGAGATTGAATATCGAGTTTCGCGGGAAACCGCGGATTCCGTCGGGACCCTCTTGAAAGAGGGGATGAGTCAAAGGTTGCGAACCTGCCATGCGCCGTTGTGGAGCGTGAGCTCACGGTCGCAGATGAATTCGTCCTGATCGTGCTCGTGGCCCGGCAGCACCTGCACGACGATCTCGCCGGACTGACGCAAGCCACGGACCGCGGCCACCAGGGCGGCATCCTGGCCCCAGGGAGCGCGCACGGCGCGCGAACGTTCCGCCGGCGGCAGGCCGGCGGCCAGTTTGCGCAGGTCCAGGCTGAAACCGGTCGCCGGGCGGGCACGCCCGAAGACGCGGCTGACATCGTCGTAGCGGCCGCCGCTGACCAGGGCGTCGTGCCACCCTTCCGCGTAAAGCGAAAAAGTCACGCCGGAGTGATAGCCGTAGCCGCGCACATCGGCCAGATCGATGCTGACGCGCAGTTCCGGCAGCGCCCGTACCAGTGCTTCAAGCGCTTCCAGCGCCTGCGCAATGCCGGGCAGCGGCGGGAGTTCGGCGCGGGCTCGGGCCAGCGTGCCGATGTCGCCGTAGAGGCCGGCCAGTGTGCGCAGCGTCTGCGTGGTCTGTGCGCTGGGGCCGTCCGGACTGCGGCCCAGATCCAGCAGGCCCGGGACGTCCTTGTCGCGCAGCAGCGCGTGGATCTGCTCGCCATGCGCCCTGGCCGCCGGGTCCGCGTCTATGATGGCGCGTACTACCCCCGGATGGCACAGATCCAGGCGCGGCTGATGCACGCCGGCGATAGTGACGGTATCGAGCACCAGCCGCAGGATTTCGATGTCCGCTTCCACGCCCGCATGGCCGTAGATTTCGGCGCCGATCTGCAGCAATTCGCGGTTGGAGAGCAGATCCGTCGGACGGGCATGCAGCACCGTGCCGCAATAGCACAGGCGGGTAACCCCCGCACGGTTCAGCAGATGCGCATCGATGCGCGAAACCTGCGGCGTCATGTCCGCGCGCACACCCAGCATCCGCCCCGAAAGCTGGTCGACCAGCTTGCTGGTGCGCAAGTCCAGGTCGGTGCCGGTACCGGACAGCAGGGAGTCGATGTATTCCACCAGGGGCGGCGCGACCAGCTCGAAACCGTAGGTACGGTAGAGATCGAGCAGTTTGCGACGCAGTTCCTCGATGCGCCGGGCCTCGGCGGGCAGAATGTCCGCCAGGCGCTCGGGGAGCAACCAGTTGCCCATGTTAATTACCTGATCATGCCTAGAAAGAAAGGGCCGCGCCAGACGATACCCGAACGACAAACAAACGAAAAAGCGGCTGAGGGGCGTAAGCCCGCTCAGCCGCTGCGGAATGTTTTAAAGCTTACGGGGTATTGTACATGGTTCGGGCGATCCCGCCAGCCCATGCCGCAACCCCGCTATCCCCTACTTTTTGACGTCCGGCAGGGTCCCCGGCGTGGTGCTGCCCGGGATACCGCCCAGGGTGCCGCTGGGCGCACCGGGCACCCCAACCGAGGACTTGAAGAACTGGAAGAACTCCGAACTGGGATCCACCACCAGCAGGTCGCCCAGCTTCGAGAACGACGAGCGGTAGGCTTCCAGGCTCTTGTAGAAGGTGTAGAAGACCGGATCCTTGCCGTACGAATCGGCATAGATGCTGCTGGCCCTGGCGTCGCCCTCGCCCATGATGGCCTGCGATTTCGCATAGGCATCGGCCAGAATTTCCTCGCGGCGGCGGTCGGCTTCCGCACGGATCTTTTCACCTTCGGCCGCGCCGATCGAGCGCAGCTCGTTGGCCACGCGCTTGCGTTCGGCTTCCATACGGCGATAGACGGACTCGGAGATCTCCGGCGCGAATTCGATCCGGCGCAGCCGCACATCGACGATCTGCACACCCAGCGGAGCGGCCCGCTTGGCAACGTTGGAGAGGATCTCCGCCATGACCTTTTCACGTTCGGTCGAGACAACGTCCTTGACGGTACGGACGTTGACGGCCGCATTCAGGGCGTCGCGGATCTGCGCCTGCAGGCGTTCCTGAGCAGCGCGTTCGTTGCCGCCGAAGGTGATGTAGTACAGGCGCGGATCGGCGATGCGCCACTTCACGTACGAGTCGATCAGTAGGTTCTTCTTTTCCGCCGTCTGGATACGTTCGGCGTCGGTCGACTCGATGGTCAGGATGCGCTTGTCCAGCGTGACGACGTTCTGGAACGGCGGCGGCGCCTTGAAATAAAGACCGGGCTCGCTGATGACCTTGCGGACCTCGCCCAGCGAGAACACCAGTGCATAGTCGCGTTCGCGGACGATGAAAACGCAGGATGAAAGCGCGGCCAGCACGATAAGCAGGCCGACCAGTATGGGCAGTAGACGTTGCATGTTCAGGGCTCCTCCGGTTAGCGCGACAGGCGATCGCGGGACAGCGTGTTGCCGCTGCCGGGGTTGCCGGATGTTTGCCCAGGGGCTGGACGTGGAGTTGGCGGGATAGTCGGCTGGCTGGCGCCGGGCAGGCTCAGGGAGCCGGACGCGGGCGAGTGCTTGCCGGCCTCCTGCGCGGCCTGCTGGATGATCTTGTCGATGGGCAGGTAGACGACATTATTGCCGCCCCGGGTATCGATCATGACCTTGCTGGCGCGGGAGAAGATTTCCTCCATGGTTTCCAGGTACATACGCTCGCGCATGACGGCGGGCGATTTGCGGTATTCGCTGACGATGCTATTGAAGCGCGAGGTGTTACCCGTCGCATCGCCGATGACCTTGGCCTTGTAGCCTTCGGCTTCCTGGATCATGCGCGATGCCTGCCCGGAGGCCAGCGGCACGACCTGGTTCGCATAGGCCTCGCCTTCGTTGATCTGGCGTTCGCGGTCTTGCCCCGCCTTGACGGCGTCGTCGAACGCGGCCTGCACCTGTTCGGGCGGTTGCACGTTCTGGATCGCCACGGTGCTGACCTGGATACCGGTGTCGTAGCGGTCCAGGATCTGCTGCATGAGCGCCTGCACCTGCGTCGCGACGTTGGTTCGGCCTTCGTAAAGGACATAATCCATGGGCTGCTTGCCCACGATCTCGCGCATGGCCGTTTCCGCGGCCTGGCGGACGGACTCGTCCGGATCGCGAGTGCGGAAAAGGTAATCGGGCGCGCCATCGGCACGCAGGCGGTATTGCACCACGAACTGCATATCGACGATGTTTTCGTCCGTGGTCAGCATCAGCGCTTCGGGCAGCACCTTATTGCGCGAACTGCCGCGGAAACCGACCTCGAAGGTTCGCAGCTGGGAAATATTGACGATTTCCTGGTTCTGGATCGGATACGGCATACGCCATTGGAAACCGGCCTGGGCGGTCTTGTAGTACTTGCCGAACTGGGTGACGACCGCCACCTGGCCTTCCTGGACGATATAGAAACCGCTGGCCAGCCACAACGCCACCAGGACGACGACGATCAGGCCGGCGCCGATACGCGCGTTCCGCGGCCCGTTGCCGCCGCCACCGCCAGGCCCGCCGGTACGGCCGCCCTGGTTGCCTTTGCGGCCGAACAAGGCGGCAATACGGTTATTGAAATCGCGCCAGACTTCATCCAGGTCGGGGGGACCATCCCCACTGCCTTGCGGACGACGGGGCGGTTCGGAGCCATTCTGGCCACCTCGGCCCCAGCCTGGGTCATTCAGATTGAACAGTTTGGATATTGGACGCATTATTTCCCGCAATCTGACCAGCCTGTGCAATTGCCGCGCGCAACGCATCCAGACCGGCGCGCTCGGCGGCGCTGACAAACACCCGCGCAATCGTACCATGGGCATTCTCTTCGACCCTGGGAGCCAGCCCCAGCAGATCGATCTTGTTATGGACCATGATGACCGGGATGTCGCCCGCGCCGATTTCGGTAAGGACCTTCTGGACTTCGTGGATCTGTTCGTCCCGCTGGGGGCTGGCGGCATCCACGATGTGCAGCAGGAGATCCGCGTGCACGGTTTCTTCGAGCGTCGCCCGGAAGGCGGCGATCAGCGTGGGCGGCAGGTCACGGATAAAACCGACCGTATCGGACAGGACGATGGAGCCGGCGCCTTCGATCCAGATGCGGCGCGTGGTCGTGTCCAGAGTGGCGAAGAGCTGGTCCGCCGCATAGGCGCCGGCGCGGGTCATGGCGTTGAATAGGCTGGATTTTCCCGCGTTCGTGTAGCCGACCAGGGAAACCGACAACGCCCCGCCCCGCGCCCGCGAACGGCGCTGGGTGACGCGCTGGCGCTCGACCTTGTCCAGCCGTTCGCGCAGCACCTTGACCCGGGCGCCGATCATGCGGCGATCCATTTCCAGCTGGGATTCACCCGGGCCTCGCATGCCGATGCCACCACGTTGGCGCTCGAGGTGAGTCCACAGGCGGGTCAAGCGCGTGGTCAGGTGCTGCAACTGCGCCAGCTCCACCTGCAGCTTGCCTTCATGGCTCTTGGCCCGCAGCGCGAAAATGTCCAGGATCAGGGCGACGCGATCGACCACGCGCAGGTTGAATTCGCGTTCCAGGTTGCGCTGTTGGGCCGGCGACAGGGGCTGGTCGAACAGAACAACGTCGGCATCGTGGGCACGAGCCACCAGGACGGCTTCCTGGACCTTGCCTGAACCGATGAAGTACTTGGCGTCCGGCCGGTCCCGGCGCGCCAGCACGGTATCGACGATCTCCGCGCCCGCACCGCGCGCCAGCATGGCGAACTCCTGGGCATGGGCCTCGAAATCGGGATTGCCGAGGTCGACACTGATGATCAACGCACGCATGCAGCCTCCTGGCCGGCGCGGGCGATACGAACGGCACGAAAAAAGGGAATATGAGAAAGCACGGGTGTCATCGCGCACGCGATGCGTGAACCGGCGGCATGAACCACACGCGCACAGTGAAAATGCCCGCCGACACGATGAGTGCGGCGGGCACGAAAAGCAAGGCGGCCATAGAGCGGCGCAGGGCCGCGTAAAAGACCGTGCGCGCAGCAGCTGGTGGAGCCGGCGCGACGGTCGGTCGAACGTTTATTCAGAAGGGATTTCCACCTGGAAATTGACCGCGCGGGCCGGAACGACAGTCGAGATCGCATGCTTGTAGACCATCTGGGTCACGGTATTGCGTAGCAGCACGACGTATTGATCGAAGGATTCGATCTGCCCCTGAAGCTTGATGCCGTTGACGAGATAAATGGACACGGGTACGTGATCCTTACGCAGCGTGTTCAAGAACGGATCTTGCAGAGTTTGCCCTTTATTGCTCATTGGCCAGGCTCCATTGTGTTGTTTTGGGGTGTTGTTTTGATAGTGGCAGACGCCGAATTAGCTACTCTACAGGGTTTTCCCGGGCGATGCCACTGAATGATGTGACGCAACATAACACTAAAAGTTCACACCAGAATCGTGCGCAAAGCGTGCACCAACGCGTCGCATTCCTGGGTCGTTCCAACCGAAATCCGCAAGTACCGGACGATGCGCGGATGGCTGAAGTGACGCACGATGATGCCCTTTTCCCGCAGTGCAGCAGCCAACGCCGCAGCGTCCCGGGCGGGGTGGCTGGCGAGCACGAAATTGGCGGCAGAAGGGATGACATCGAAGCCCAGCTCGCGCAGCGACGCCGCCAGGTCCTCCCGCGTATGGATGACAGCCGAACGGGTGAACTCGAAGTACTCGGTGTCTTCGATCGCGGCGGTGGCGCCGACCTCCGCCAGCCGGTCGATGGGGTAGGAGTTGAAGCTGTTCTTGACGCGCTCCAACCCTTCGATCAGGGCCGGGCTGCCGATGGCGAAGCCCACGCGCAAGCCGGCCAGAGAACGGGACTTGGACAGGGTTTGCACGACCAGCACATTGTCGTAGCGATTGGTCAGCGGCACCGCGGATTCCGCGCCAAAGTCCACGTAGGCCTCGTCGATCACGACAACCGCATCGGGATTGCCGGCCACGATGCGTTCGATGTCGGCAAGCGGCAGGGCACGCCCGGTCGGCGCATTCGGATTGGGAAAAAGGATCGGCCCCACCGGCTGCCCCGCGGCGGGCAGGTAGTCCCGCACATCGATGCTGAAGTCCTCGGCAAGCGGAATGACCTGATGGCGAACGCCATACAAACCGCAATACACCGGATAGAAGCTGTAGGTGATGTCCGGAAAGCGCAGAGGCGCGTCGTGGTTCAACAGGGCCTGGAACGCGATGGCCAGCACTTCGTCCGAACCGTTGCCGACAAAGACCTGGGGCAACGAGACGCCGTAATGGGTGGCGATCGCCTTGCGCAGGCGCTCCGAGCCGGGATCGGGATAAAGCCGCAGCCGCTCGTCGCAGGCCGCGCGCAGGGCGTCCAGCACCTTGGGCGACGGACCGAAGGGATTCTCGTTGGTATTGAGCTTGACGAGGTTCGCGAGCTTGGGCTGTTCGCCCGGAACATAGGGGCTGAGCCCGGCGACGACGGGGCTCCAGTAAGGGCTCATGACGGATCCTTGGCTGCTATTTATCCTGCACGTAGGGATTGCGCGAAGACTTGAATTCGATGCGCAGCGGCGTGCCGGCCAAATCGAAGGCATTTCGGAAGCGCGTTTCCAGGTAACGCCGGTAGGCATCCGGAATGGCGTCCAGCGCATTGCCGTGGATGACGACCAAAGGCGGGTTCTGGCCGCCCTGGTGGGCGTAGCGCATCTTGGGTCGGAAAATACCCTTGCGAGGCGGCGGCTGTTGCTCTACGGCGGCCTGCAGTTCACGCGTGAGCTTGGGGGTGGACAGCTTGGCGAACGCCGCCGCATGGGCGGCGTTGACGGACTTCAGCAGCGCCTTCACACCCGCACCCTTCAGGGCCGAGATAGTGTGCATCCGCGCAAAGGACAAGAAACGCAGCTTGCGCTCGAACTCGCGTTGAATGCGCTCGCGCTGGTCGGCATCCAGCCCGTCCCATTTATTGATGGCCACCACCACCGCGCGCCCGGTTTCCAGCACGAAGCCCGCGATATGGGCGTCCTGCTCGGAAATCTCGGTCTGCGCATCCAGCATCAGCAGCACCACGTTGCTGGCCTCGATGGCCTGCAGGGTCTTGATTACCGAAAATTTCTCGACAGCCTCGAATACCTTGCCGCGCTTGCGCAGTCCCGCCGTGTCGATCAGCGTGTAGCGCTTGCCATCGCGGTCGAAGTCGATTTCGATGGCATCGCGCGTCGTCCCCGGCATATCGAAGGCAATGACGCGTTCCTCGCCGAGCAGCGTATTGATAAGCGTGGACTTGCCGACGTTGGGGCGGCCGACAATGGCCAGTTTGATACGGTAATCGGCCGCGGGCGCGCTGAACTGGCCCTCCGGCAGCGGCGTGTCTTCGCCATCCGCGATATCCGCCTGCTCGTCCTCGGACGGTTCCGGTTCGGGCTCTACGAGGCCTTCGAGGGCGTGCTCGATGAGGTCCACGATGCCATCGCCGTGCGCCGCGGAAATCGGCCACGGCTGGCCCAGGCCCAGTTCGTGGAAGTCGGTCGTGGCCGCCATGCCCATGCCTTCGGCCTTGTTGACCGCGAGCAGGATGCGCCGCTGCCCGGAGCGGCGCAGCAGCTCGGCGATCTCGTGATCGTGCCCGTTGACGCCCGCGCGCCCGTCGACAAGGAAAATGACCACGTCGGCTTCGGCGATCGCCTGACGGGTCTGGCGTGCCATCTCGCGCAGGATGCCATCCTTGGCGACCGGCTCGAACCCGCCCGTGTCGATGACGATGAAGGGATAGTCCCCCACCCTGCCCTCGCCGTAGTGGCGATCGCGCGTCAGTCCCGAATAGTCGGCGACCAGGGCGGCGCGCGAACGCGTCAGGCGATTGAAAAGGGTGGACTTCCCGACATTGGGACGGCCGACCAGAGCGACGACAGGCTTGAAGGACACGGATGGAAAGCTGTTTGGGTTCAGTTGGCGCCGATCATGACCAGGTTACCGTTTCCGGTCTGGACCAGCACACCTTGGGATGTAGTCTGCAAGGGCGAAAGTACGGCGCCGCCGCCCACGGACAGCCGGGCGAGCAAATGGCCGTCCGAGCGCGAGAGGAAATGCACGTAGCCATCATAATCGCCAACGGCGATCGCCGGTCCGATGGGCACGGGCGCGGTCAGGTGCCGATTGCGCAGGCCGCTCTGCTTCCAGAGCTCGGTACCGTCCTGCAGGCTGTAAGCGTGGACGATGCTGTGCGAGTCGGGCGCATAGACAGCGCTTTCGTCCGCACCCAGGCCGACGGCGCCGGAAAACTCCTTGGCCCAGACGGTGCGTCCGCCCTGCGATACGTCGAAGCAGGCAATGCGGCCCTGGTAGGCGACCGCGCACATCAGGGGGCCGATCAGGCGGGGCGCGCCCACCACGTCGTTCAGGCGCTCGAGATCGCTGCCGCCCTTGGGCGTGGCCACGGTGCCTTCCCACTGGACGTTGCCGCTATCGGCGCTGATGGCCATCATCTTGCCACCCGCCAGGCCGGCGATCACCAGGCCTTGCGCCATGATCATCTGGGTGCTCGTGCGCAGCGCCAGAGCGGGGCCGGGCCGTTGCACGCTCCACATCCGCTCGCCGTTGCGGGCGTCATAGGCGCTGATGCGATAGTCGCCGCTGCGCACCACGACCAGCCCGCCGTTGACCAGGGGCGGCTCGTCCACTTCGCTGGTGGCGCGCACTTTCCATTTCTGCTTGCCGGTATCGTCGAAGGCGATGACATCGCCCGCAGCGGACGTCACGACGGTCGTCGTGCCGTCGCTGCCCGCGCCGGCGGTCAGATCGGTCTTGGCATCGGCACGCCAGAGGGCACGCCCGCTGAGCAGGTCGTATTTGCCGACCGTGCCGTTGGGCGCCGCGGCGTAGACGGCTTCGCCGACCACAGTCGGATAGAAACCGTAGCCGCCCCCGCTGCCCACGGACACCGACCAGGCCTGGCGCACGGACATGCCGGGCTTGTAATCGGTGAGAGGCGTCGGATCGTAGCGGGTGTCGTCCTTGGAGAACAGCGAGCACGCGCCCAGGCTGAGCACGGCCGCAACGCAGGCGGCGAGAACGGCGGGACGACGGAAGGCAAACGTAAACATCGAATCAGGCTCCGCTCAGGGCATCGAGTTTCAATCGCACGACGGGGGTCAGGGGATGGCCCGGACCGAGGCCGTCGATGGCGCTTTGCCAGGCGGCGCGCGCTTCCTGGACCTTGCCCTGGGCGGCGAGGATATCGCCGCGGCGGTCCGCGTACAGCGCGGCGAATGCCGGCGGAGGGTCCTGCAACTGGGCCAGCGCCGCATCGTATTGCTTCTGGTCGAGCAGCAATCCCGCCAGCCGCAGCTTCGCGACGGGCTGCAGGGCCGCCTGCTTGCGCTGGGCCGCCAGCCATTCGAGCTGCTCGCGGGCGCCTTGCAGGTCGTCCTGTGCCTGCAGGGCCTGGGCGGCCACGAGAACCCCGCGGCCGGCATAGCCGGTATTCGGATAGTCGTCACGCAAGGTGCCGGCCGCGGCCTTGATGCGCGCGGTGGCGTCGGCACCGCCCAGCCGCGCCGCGTCCTCGAGCGCCTCGAAATAGCCCATGGCCTGGCGGCTGGCATGCGCCTGATACGCCTGCCAACCCATCCAGCCGCCATAGGAAATGGCCGCCACCGCCACGACGATGGAGACCAGCAGGCCGTAGCGCGCCCACCAGGCTTTCAAGGCGTCGAGTTTTTCCTGTTCTTCGAGATCGTATGCCATGCTTACATGTCCTGCCGATTCACCGTTTTCATAATCGAGGCGGGCCGCCGCTTATCCCAGCAAGGCCTGCGCGAGTTCCGCGAGCGGTACCTGGCGCTGCCCCTCTTCGCCGCGCAAGGGCTTGATGCCGGCCGTACCGGCCGCCACTTCGTCGGCGCCAAGGATAACCGCAACGCGGGCACCACTGGCGTCGGCACGCTTGAATTGCGACTTGAAGCTGGCCGCGCCGGCGTGGACGATAACGGAAAGTCCGGCATCGCGCAGTTGCTCGCCCACTTCGGCCGCCAGGCGCTGCGCTTGCTCGCCCTGGTGAACGAGATAGACGTCGCATTCCGGCACGGGTTCCGCCGGGATGGTCTGTTCCCACAGGTCGAGCAGGCGCTCCATGCCGATGGCGAAACCGACCGCCGGCGCGGGCTTGCCGCCCAGCAGTTCTATGAGGCCGTCATAGCGCCCGCCGCCGCACACGGTGCCCTGCGAGCCGAGGCGGTCCGTGACCCATTCGAAAACCGTCAGGTTGTAGTAATCCAGTCCGCGCACCAGCCGGGGATTGAGCCGGTAAGAGATGCCGGCATCGTCCAGGCGCTGCCGCACGCCGTCGAAGTGCGCGCGCGATTCGTCGCCCAGGAAATCGAACAGGCGGGGTGCGCTATCGGCCATGGCCTGCATGGCGGGATTCTTGGTATCGAGCACGCGCAGCGGATTGCTGTACATGCGGCGCTGGCCGTCCTCGTCCAGGACGTCGCGGTGCTTTTCCAGGTGTTCGATCAGCGCCGCGCGGTGTGCGGCCCGTTCGGCGGGTTGGCCCAGAGAATTCAGCTCCAGGCGCACATCGGTCAGGCCCAGCAGCTTCCACAGGCGCGCCAGCATGACAATCAGCTCGGCATCGACGTCGGGACCGGCGAATCCCAGTGCCTCGACATCGATCTGGTGAAACTGGCGATAGCGGCCGCGCTGCGGACGTTCGTGGCGGAAGACCGGACCAAGCGAATACACCCGGTGTGGACGGTCGTACAGGAGATTGTGTTCGATGGACGCGCGCACGATACCGGCGGTCATTTCCGGCCGCATGGTCAGCGAATCGCCGTTCAGCGCGTCGGTGAAGGTGTACATCTCTTTCTCGACGATGTCGGTGACTTCGCCGATACCCCGCGCGAACAGCCGCGTGTGTTCCAGCACGGGCGTGCGGACATTGCGATAGCCATAGGCGCGCAGCCAGCGCCGGACGATTTCCTCGAACTGTTCCCACCGGGCGCCCGCGCCAGGCAGGACGTCGTTCATGCCGCGGATCGCGGCGACTTTCTGGAAAGCTTGCGTCATGTCGTGATGCGCGCGCCGTGGCTTCAGCCGCGGCGGTAGCGCCGTACCCTTACTTTTATTGTGAGGCCTGCGCGCCGTAGCGGCGCGCGACGTAGTTTTCGACGATGGTCTGGAATTCTTCGGCGATATGGTCGCCCTTGAGCGTCACCGTGCGTTCGCCATCGATGAACACGGGAGCAGCCGGGACTTCGCCGGTCCCGGGCAGGCTGATGCCGATATCCGCATGGCGGCTTTCGCCCGGACCGTTCACCACGCACCCCATGACGGCGACGTTCATGCTTTCGACGCCGGGATAGCGGGTGCGCCATAGCGGCATCTGGCGCCGCAGATACGATTGGATGCTGTCGGCCAGCTCCTGGAATACAGTGCTGCTGGTGCGGCCGCATCCGGGGCAGGCCACCACCATGGGGGTGAACGCCCGCAATCCCATGCTTTGCAGGATTTCCTGCGCGACGACGACTTCCCGCGTGCGATCCCCCCCCGGCTCGGGCGTGAGCGAAATGCGGATGGTGTCGCCGATGCCTTCCTGCAGCAGAACCGCCAGTGCCGCGGTGGACGCGACGATGCCTTTGCTCCCCATGCCGGCTTCGGTCAGGCCCAGGTGCAAAGGGTAGTCGCAGCGGGCGGCGAGATCTCGATACACCGCGATCAGGTCCTGCACATGGCTGACTTTGCAGGACAGGATGATCTTGTCGCCGGCCAGGCCGAGTTCCTCGGCGCGGCGCGCATTGCTGATGGCGGAAACGACCAGCGCGTCGCGCATCACGGCCTGGGCCTCCCAGGGCGTCGCGCGGCGGCTGTTTTCATCCATCTTGCGCGCCATGAGCTCGTGGTCCAGGCTGCCCCAATTGACCCCGATGCGCACGGGCTTGTCGTGGCGGCAGGCAACCTCGATCATCTGCGCGAAGTTGTCGTCGCGCTTTTTGCCCCCGCCCATATTGCCCGGGTTGATGCGGTACTTGGACAAGGCCTGCGCGCATTCCGGGAACTGCGTCAGCAGCTTGTGGCCGTTGTAGTGGAAATCGCCGACCAGCGGCGTGTCCACGCCCATGCGATCGAGCTGCTCCCGGATGGCGGGGACCTCGCGCGCGGCTTCGGGCGTATTGACCGTGATACGCACCAGTTCGGAGCCCGCCTGCGCCAGGTCGCGAACCTGGATCGCAGTGGCGATGGCGTCCGCGGTGTCGGTGTTGGTCATGGATTGCACGACCACGGGCGCGTCGCCGCCTATCGTAACGGCGCGGCCGCTCCAGCGAACCCGCACGGCGCGCGTGGCATGGCGGGACTCGGGCCCCACGGACGGGGGCGCTTGATCCTGGCAGGGCGATGACGATTCTTGCATGGCGAAATATCGAAGCGCGGTGTTGGAACCTGGAGGCGTCGGTGGACGGTGATGCCAGCCCGGTCTAGGTCAATGTCCCGAACGGGACAGCCAACCGGGCAGCCAATGGGTGGGCAGCCACCCCTGCCAGACGCCATAGGCCAGGGCGGCCGCGATGACCAGCAGGATGACGATCAGCCAGCCCCACGACGAAGAACTGCGTTCTTCCTCGGTGGGCAGCGTTCCGCGCGGCGATTGCAGGCCACCCTGGGTCGCCAGCCGCGCCGGGCCGCCGCCGCGCATGTGCGGTTCGAGCGAGGCAATGATGGTTTCGGGGTCGGCCCCCAGCAGCCGCGCATAACTGCGGATCAGGCCGCGCAGCGAAATGCCTTTGGGCAGATCGGCCCAGCGCTCTTCTTCGAGCGCGGCGATCTGGCGCGGCGCAAACTTGATGCGGCCGGCCACTTCTTCCAGCGACCAGCCCTTGCTGACACGCAGCGCACGCAGCGCGCCGCCCACCGCATGCTCACCGGCCGCATCCTGGCCGGGTTGGGTGGTAACGGACGTGGAGGAATCGCTCATGCATGCACCTGCTTGATCGGAATGGCCTGCCGCTGGGTGGCGATCCGCTCGGTGATGCGGGTCCGGTCGCGCACTTCGCCGGCCAGCTGGCCGCACGCCGCGTCGATGTCGTCGCCGCGCGTCTTGCGCACGGTAGTCACGACGCCTGCGTCCATCAGGCGTTGCGCAAAGAGCCGGACGCGCGCGGAAGGCGAGCGCTTCAGGCCGGATTGCGGGAATGGGTTGAACGGGATGAGATTGATCTTGCAGCGCACCTGCGTGGCGATGCGGATCAATTCCCGGGCGTGCTCGTCGGCATCGTTGACGCCGTCGAGCATGACGTATTCGAAAGTGATGAAGTCGCGCGGCGCGTGTTCGAGGTAGCGATTGCAGGCCGCGAGCAGTTCCGCCAAGGGATACTTGCGGTTCAGCGGCACGAGCTCGTCGCGCAGCGCGTCGTTCGGCGCATGCAGGGAGACGGCGAGCGCCACCGGGCAGTCGCGCGCGAGGCGGTCCATCATGGGTACCACGCCGGAGGTCGACACCGTAACGCGCCGGCGGGACAACCCATAGGCATTGTCGTCCAGCATGAGCCGCAGGGAAGTCAGCACCTGGTCGTAGTTCAGCAGGGGTTCGCCCATGCCCATCATCACGACGTTGCTGACCACACGGCTGTCCGGCTGGGCCGCCGCGCCAGGCTTGCCGGACGGCAGGCGGGCGCTGGCCAGATCGCTTTCCAGGGTCTTGCGCGCCCACCACAGCTGGCCGATGATTTCGCTGGCATGCAGGTTCCGGTTGAAGCCTTGATGGCCGGTAGAACAAAACCGGCAGGCCACAGTGCAGCCGGCCTGGCTGGAGATGCACAGCGTGCCGCGGTCGTCCTCGGGAATGAAGACGGTTTCGATGGCGTTGCCCTGCCCGACGTCGAACAGCCACTTGCGCGTGCCGTCGGTGGACTTCTGCTCCGTCACGACGGGCAGGGCCTGGATCGTGCATTCCTGCGCCAACTGCGCGCGAAAATCGCGCGCCAGGTCCGTCATGGCGTCGAACGTGTCCGCGCCGCGCTGATGCACCCAGCGCTGCAACTGGCGGGCGCGGAAGGGCTTGCCCCCCCAGCGCTGCACCAGGGCAGTCAGCTCGGCGCCATCCAGGCCCAGCAGATTGACACGTTCAGAATCGTTCATGACGTCGGCGCAAACCGCGATCAGCGGCTGTGGATGTTGATTTCGGGGAAGAAGAAAGCGATTTCGACGGCGGCGGTTTCGGGGGCATCCGAGCCATGCACGGCGTTGGCATCGATGCTGTCGGCGAAGTCGGCGCGGATGGTGCCGGGTTCGGCTTTCTTGGGATCCGTGGCGCCCATCAGGTCGCGGTTCTTGGCAATGGCGCCCTCGCCTTCCAGCACTTGCACGAACACGGGGCCGGAAACCATGAAATCGACCAGGTCCTTGAAGAAGGGACGCGCCTTATGGACCGCGTAGAAGCGTTCCGCATCGGCACGCGACAGTTGCTGCATGCGCGCGGCGATGACCTTCAGGCCGGCCTGCTCGAAACGGGCCACGATCTGGCCGATAACATTCTTTGCCACGGCGTCGGGCTTGATAATCGAGAGGGTGCGTTCGATCGACATGAAAACTCCAATAAAAACAGGGACTTCTACGTGGTTTACAGTAACCGGACATTCTAGCATGCCGCGATTGGCGTCTACATCTTAAAATTGACGGTTTGCCCCGTGCGAAACGGCCCGGGGCCATCAGTCAGCCGGAACCGTGCAATGAACAAAGCCGCACCCCAGAACGAGTCGCAGGAACTATCCAAAAGCTTCGAACCCGCCGAAATCGAGGCGCGCTGGTACGCCGAATGGGATCGGCGCGGGTACTTCGAGGGGGGCCGGCACGTCCAGGGCGATGCGTCCGCGGGCAGTTGCGCCATCCAGTTTCCCCCACCCAACGTGACAGGAACGTTGCACATGGGGCATGCGTTCAACCAGACCATCATGGATGGGCTCACCCGCTACCATCGCATGCTGGGGGCGGACACCGTGCTGATACCGGGGACGGACCATGCCGGTATCGCGACCCAGATCGTCGTCCAGCGCCAGCTGGATGCGCAGCACATTTCGCGCCACGACCTCGGCCGTGAAAAGTTCATTGAAAGAATCTGGGAATGGAAGCAGCAATCCGGTAGCACGATCACCGGGCAGGTCCGCCGCCTGGGCGCCTCGGCCGACTGGAGCCGGGAGTACTTCACGATGGACGAGCGCATGTCGCGCGGCGTGGTGGAAACCTTCGTCCGCCTGTACCGGGAAGGCCTGATCTACCGCGGCAAGCGGCTGGTCAACTGGGACCCCAAGCTGCTTACGGCGGTGTCCGACCTGGAGGTGCAGTCCGAGGAGACCGAAGGCCATATGTGGCGCATCGAGTACCCCTTCGTCGACGGCCCCCAGACCATCGTCGACCGCGAGGGCAACACGGTCACCCTGCGCGGGCTGACAATCGCGACGACACGGCCGGAAACCATGCTGGCCGACGGCGCCCTCTGCGTACACCCTGGCGACGAGCGCTACCGCCACCTGGTCGGCAAGCTGGTCGAGCTGCCCCTGTGCGACCGCAATATTCCCATCATCGCCGACGATTTCGTCGATCCCGAATTCGGCACGGGCGTGGTCAAGATCACGGGCGCGCACGATTTCAACGACTACGCCTGCGCCCTGCGGCACAACCTGCCCTTGATCGTGATTTTCACGCCGGACGCGCACATCAACGAAAACGGTCCGGAGCAATTCCGCGGCCTGGAGCGTTACGAGGCGCGCCAGGCGGTGGTGGCCGAGCTGGAAGCGAACGGCTACCTGAAAGGCGTCGAAGCGCACAAGATGATGCAGCCCAAGGGCGACCGCACGGGCGTGGTGCTGGAGCCCATGCTGACGGACCAATGGTTCGTGGCGATGAGCAAGCCGGCGCCCGAAGGCACGCTGCACCCCGGCAAGAGCATCACGCAGGTCGCGCTGGAAGTCGTGGCCGAAGGCCGAGTGACTTTCTTCCCCGAAAACTGGACCACCATCTACAACCAGTGGCTGAACAACATCCAGGACTGGTGCATTTCGCGCCAGTTGTGGTGGGGCCATCAGATTCCCGCCTGGTACGCCAAGGACGGCACCATCTTCGTCGCGCACAATGAAGAGCAGGCCCTGGAACAGGCTCGTGCCGCGGGGATCGAAGGGCCGCTGGAACGCGATCCGGACGTCCTGGATACCTGGTTCTCGTCGGCGCTGGTGCCGTTCACCGATTTGGGCTGGCCGGAAAAAACCCCGGACCTGGCCCGCTATCTGCCTTCCAGCGTGCTGGTGACGGGCTTCGACATCATCTTCTTCTGGGTTGCCCGGATGGTCATGATGACGACCCACCTGACCGGCGAGATCCCCTTCAAGCACGTTTACGTGCATGGCCTGATCCGCGACGCGGAGGGCCAGAAGATGAGCAAGTCCAAAGGCAATACGCTGGATCCGGTGGATCTGATCGACGGCGTGGACCTGGAAACGCTGGTCGCCAAACGCACCTACGGCCTGATGAATCCCAAGCAGGCGGGCAGCATCGAGAAAGCGACCCGCAAGCAATTCCCGGACGGCATTCCGGCGTTCGGCGCCGATGCGCTGCGCTTCACGATGGCGGCCTACGCGACGCTGGGCCGCAATATCAACTTCGACCTGAAGCGCTGCGAAGGCTATCGGAACTTCTGCAACAAGCTGTGGAACGCCACGCGCTTCGTGCTGATGAATACCGAGGGCCACGAGGTGACGGCTACTGCCGGCGAACCCAGCTTCGTCGACCGCTGGATCGTCAGCCAGCTGCAGGTACTGGAGGCCGAGGTCGCGCGCGGATTCGCCGATTACCGCTTCGACAATATTGCCAACGCGCTGTACCGCTTCATCTGGGACGAATACTGCGATTGGTACGTGGAGCTCGCCAAGGTGCAGCTGCAGACCGGCACGCCCGCACAGCAAGCCGCCACCCGCGCCACGCTGATCCGCGTCCTGGAGGCGGTGCTCCGCCTGGCGCATCCCATCATCCCCTTCATCACGGAAGAACTCTGGCAGAAGGTCTCCGTGGTGGCGGGCAAGCGGCAACCGGGCGCGGCTGCCAGCATCAGCGTGCAACCCTATCCGCGGCCGAACCCCGCGGCGCGCGACGAGCAGGCCGAAGCCGCCGTCGCCGAACTGAAAGCACAGATCGAGGCCGTACGGGCACTGCGCGGCGAAATGAATCTGTCGCCGGCGCAAAAGGTGCCGCTGATCGCGCATGGTCCGGCGGATCTGCTGGCCCGCAATGCGCCGTATCTGGCGGCGCTTGCCCGCCTGACGCAGGTCGATGTGGTCGCCACCCTGCCCGACGTGGGCGCGCCGGTGCAAGTCGTCGGCGAAGCGCGGCTGATGCTGCACGTCGAAATCGACGTCGCGGCGGAATGCGCGCGGCTGGACAAGGAGATTGCCCGGCTGCAAGTTGAGATCGCCAAGGCGAATGGCAAACTGTCCAACGCCAGCTTCGTGGAACGGGCACCCGCGGCCGTGGTGGAACAGGAAAAGGCACGCCTGGGACAGTTCGAGGAAACGCTGGCCAAGGTGCGCGAGCAGCGCGGCAAACTGGCGGCCTGACGCGGGAGGCGCGAGCCCTGGCCCGGGCTCGCGCCCGCCACGAGTGCGCGAAGCCGATGCACCACGGATTTCAGGGCGTGCGAAGCGGGAGCGCGAGGGCGCGGAAGGGTTGGCGGCAGCGCAGCCGCCCCGCCAGGGGCAAGTGCCCGCTAGGCGCCCGGCCCCAGCGTTGCCAGAAAACGCTCGTCTTGCGGGGTCAGCCAGCCTTGTTCGCGCGCGCGCTGGATCAGGTCGGGACGGCGCTCGGCCGTCAGGCGCAGGGACTGCTCCCGGCGCCAGCGCGCAATATTCGCATGATGTCCGGACAACAACGGCGCGGGCACCGCCTCGCCCTCATAGACCTCCGGCCGCGTGTAATGGGGGCTGTCGAGCAGCCCCGACAAGGCGGGATTGAAGGAATCCTGTATGGCCGATTCGTCGTCGTTCAGCACGCCCGGCAACAGGCGCACGGTGGCGTCCACGATGGCCATGGCTGCGAGCTCGCCGCCGGACAGCACGAAGTCGCCCAGCGAAAGTTCTTCGTCGACGTGGCGATCGATGAAGCGCTGGTCCACGCCTTCATAGCGCCCGCAGATGAGCACGGCGCCGGCCGACGCGGCAAGCGATTGGGCACGCGGCTGGTCGAACCGGCGTCCGGTGGGCGAGAGAAGGATGACTGGCGCCGGCGCCAGCGCATCGGCGGCGCGGCGCGCGCGCGCCGCCTGCACGGCAGCCGCGAGCGGCGCGGCCATCATCACCATGCCCGGTCCGCCCCCATAGGGACGATCGTCCACGGTGCGATGGGCATCGTGCGTGAAATCGCGCGGATTCCAGGCCTGCAGGTTCCACAGCCCCTGTCCATGCGCGCGGCCGGTCACTCCCAGATCCCGCACCACGGCGAACATGTCCGGGAACAGGGTAATGACGTCGAAGCGCATCAGAAATCCAGGGGCCAATCGGTATCGATACGGCGACCGGCCAAGTCGACTGCGCGTATATGCGCGTGGACGAAAGGCACCAGGACTTCGACAGGCCGTCCCTTCGTGTCGAGCAGGGGCTCAGCCTGCTGGCCCTGCGCGCCAGGGCGTTGGCGCCGCACCTTGAGGATGGCATGCGCGCCGTTGTCGACGACTTCATCGACAGTGCCGATCAGGACCGACGCGCCGTTGTCTTCGCCATAGACGGTACAGCCGATCAGATCGACCCAGTAGTATTCGTCTTCGTCAGGCGCCGGAAAAGCGCTGCGCGGCGCGCACACCGCCATGCCTTTCAACGCCTCGGCCTGATCGCGGTCGTCCACGCCTTCTAGCTGGGCGACGACATGCGAACCGTGCGAGCGCGCGGACCTGATGACATACGAATGCACAGGAGAAGATTTGCCCGACGAGGCTCCCGGCGTGCCGGGTGGCGCGGGACGGATCAACCACCAGGTCGACGCGGGCGAAGACTTGGCGGATGAACCTGACGCGATGGAAAGAAGAACGTCCGCGTCGGCAGAGTGAGGCTGGACCTTGATCCAACCTTTGACCCCATAGGCCGCGACAATGCGCCCGAGTTCGACCAGGTCGGAGGGCGCAACAGCAGGTGATGCGGTATTGCTCATTGCGCGGCGCGGGTCATGGAACCAGGCGGGAGGCAGTATGCCCCGCCCTGTTCACAGGCACGGGCAGGTATCAGGCCGAAGCCGAAACCTTGGCCGAGTAATCCTTGACCAGGCGCGCGACGGCGGGCGACAGCTGAGCGCCGTTGCCAGTCCAGTACTGGACACGGTCCATGGCGATACGCAGCTTTTCCGTGCCTTCGTTGGCGACCGGGTTGTAGAAGCCTACGCGCTCGACGAAACGGCCGTCGCGGCGGTTACGCGAATCGGTCGCCACCAGGTTGTAGAACGGACGTTTTTTCGACCCGCCGCGGGCCAGACGAATCACCAGCATAGGTAATCCCTTGAATTGGTTGTGAAAAACAGTAGATTCTAGCACTCTGAGCGTATCCCGGCAAATGGGCCGGCCGATTTGGCTCAATATTGTCGCGGCAAGGCCGCGCTTTGCGACGTCCCCGTTATCCGGCCGAGTGGCGACCGGACGCCGGAGATGGCAAATGTCCTGGCGCATACGGGAAAGCGCCAGGGACAGCCTACTCTACATCCGCGGCGCCCTGTCCGCCAGCGCCGAGCGCTCCCGGCAATGCCGCGGCTTCTGGGCGCGGACCTTAACGGCGACGCAGGTAATGCACGCCCTGCCCGGCGTTTTCTTCCTGCAGCAGCAAGGCGTTGCCCGTTTGCCGGGAGAAGGCCTGGAAATCGCGGAGGGCGTTGCGGTCCGTCGTGGTGACCTTCAGGACCTGGCCGCTGACCAACTGGGCCAGCGCCTTTTTCGCCCGCAGGATGGGAAGCGGGCAAGCCAGGCCCGTGGCGTCGATTTCCAGATCCGCGGCGGGCGTGGCGGCAGGTCCCGCGGCCGGAATGGCCGCGTCCGGCTCCTGTGCGGGAAAACGATCGCGCGTCACAGCCGTTCATCCACCCACGACCGCACGCTGGCGATGGCCGCCGGCAAGGCGGCCGTATCGCTGCCGCCACCCATGGCCATATCCGGACGGCCGCCCCCCTTGCCGCCGAGCTGGGTCGATACGAAGCCCACCAGTTCGCCGGCCTTGATGCGATCGGTCAGGTCCGAGGTGACGCCACCGACCACGCTGATCTTGCCGTCGGCAGCGGCCGCCAGCAGCACGACGGCCGGCTTGAGCTTGTCCTTGAGCTGGTCGACCATGCCACGCAGCGCCTTGGGATCCGCACCGTCGATGCCCGCCGCGAGCACCTTGATGCCCTTGATCTCGACGGTCTGGCGGGCGGCCAGGTCGTTGCCGGCGCTGGCCGCCAGGCGGCTGCGCGCCTGGTCCAGATCTTTCTCCAGCGCTTTGATCTGTTCCTGGACCTGGGCGATGCGATCGGGAAGATCGGCCGCCGGCGTGCGCAGGACGGCGGCCGCCCGGTTCAGCAAGGCCGTCTGGCCCTGCACCCAGGCCAGCGTGTTATCGCCGGTGATGGCTTCCACGCGGCGCACGCCAGCAGCCACGCCGGTCTCCGCGATGATTTTGAACATGCCGATGTCGCCGGTGCGCGAGACGTGCGTGCCGCCGCACAATTCGCGGGAAAAACCGATGTCCAGGACCCGCACCGTGTCGCCGTACTTTTCGCCGAACAGCGCCATGGCGCCCCCCTTGACCGCTTCGTCATAGGGCAGCACACGCGACTGTGCGGGCTGGTTGGCCAGGACTTCCGCATTGACGATGGCTTCGACACGGGCGATCTGCTCGGCCGTCATGGGCGCATCGTGGGCGAAGTCGAAGCGGGTCTTGTCAGGATCGACCAGCGAGCCGCGCTGCTGCACGTGGGCGCCCAGTACCTCGCGCAAGGCTTTGTGCATCAGGTGCGTGGCCGAGTGGTTGCGCACGGTGCGCGCGCGCCGCACCGCGTCCACGCGGGCCAGGACGGTGTCGCCGACGGCCAGGCGGCCGGATTCCAGCCTGCCATGGTGGCCCGATACGCCGGCCTGGATTTTCTGCGTGTCGGCCACGGCGAAGCGCATGCCCGCCGCTTCCAGCAGGCCGGTATCGCCCACCTGGCCGCCGGATTCGGCATAGAAGGGCGTGGCGTCCAGTACGACCACGGCATCCTGGCCGGCCTCGATGCGATCCACCGCCGTGCCGTCCGCGTATAGCGCGACGACGCGCACGTCGTCCAGCTCGATGTTGTCATAGCCCTCGAAACGGGTGGCCGCGCCTTCGTAGGCCAAGCCTTCCGCCATTTTGAACTTGCCCGCCGCGCGCGCCTGCTCGCGCTGCCGCGCCATGGCGGCATCGAAGCCGGGCAGGTCGACTTCCACCCCGCGCTCGCGGCAGATATCGGCGGTCAGGTCGACCGGAAAACCATAGGTGTCGTACAGCGTGAACAACGTCGTGCCGTCCAGTTGTCCCCCTTTGGGTACGCCGGCGAGCGCGCCCTCCAGGATCTTCATGCCGTTTTCGAGGGTTTCACCGAAACGTTCCTCTTCCTGCCTGAGCACCTGCGCCACGCGCTCCGCGGTCCGGGCGAGTTCCGGATAGGCGTCGCCCATTTCGCCGACCAGGTCCGGCACCAGGCGATGGAAAAAAGGCTTGGTCTGGCCCAGCTTGTACCCGTGCCGCAAGGCCCGGCGCACGATACGGCGCAGCACGTAGCCACGCCCTTCATTACTGGGAATGACGCCATCGACGATCAGGAAGGAACAGGCGCGGATATGGTCGGCAATGACCTTCAGCGAATTGTCCGCGAGATCGCGCACACCGGTTTCACGCCCGGCGGCAGCGATCAGTTTCTGGAACAGGTCGATCTCGTAGTTCGAGTGCACGCCCTGCAGCACGGCGGAAATGCGCTCCAGGCCCATGCCGGTATCCACGCAGGGCTTCGGCAGCTTGGACATATTGCCCGCCGCGTCGCGCTCGAACTGCATGAACACCAGATTCCAGATTTCGATGTAGCGGTCACCGTCCTCTTCAGGCGAGCCCGGAGGGCCGCCCCAGACGTCCGGCCCGTGATCGTAGAAAATCTCCGAGCATGGGCCGCAAGGCCCGGTTTCCGCCATCTGCCAGAAGTTATCCGAGGCGTAGCGGGCACCTTTGTTGTCCCCGATACGAACGATGCGCTCGGCGGGAACGCCGATTTCGCGGGCCCAGATATCGTAGGCTTCGTCGTCCTCGTGATAGACCGTGACCCAGAGCTTCTCGGCCGGCAGCTTGTACACGGCGGTGAGGAGCTCCCAGGCGTAGTGAATCGCGTCGCGCTTGAAATAGTCACCGAAGCTGAAGTTGCCGAGCATCTCGAAGAACGTATGATGCCGCGCCGTATAGCCGACGTTTTCCAGGTCGTTGTGCTTGCCGCCCGCACGCACGCTGCGCTGCGACGATGTCGCCCGCGTATAACCGCGCGTTTCCTTGCCGGTGAACACGTCCTTGAACTGCACCATGCCCGAATTGGTAAACAGCAGGGTCGGGTCGTTGCCGGGGACGAGCGACGACGAGGGGACGATCGTGTGCCCCTTGGATTGGAAGAACTGCAGGAACTTCTGACGGATCTCGGAGGATTTCATCGCGGATGAATCGGTCGGCATAAGGCGAATCTTTGATTATAGAGGGTTGCGTCCGTTTGAAGACTGTAACGACTCGGGCGAGCGCCGTCGGCCAGGCCGTCCGCTCGCCGGTGGCAGGCGTCCGCGCATGGGCGGCGCAGTCGATTGCCGGCTTTCCGGCCGTTTCTCAGCGCAGGCACACGTAGCCCTCGGTCCAGCCGACCTCGTGGTCCCTTTCGCCGCCGGCGGCGACCATGACGGCCCGATAGCCTGGCGGACATGAACACGCCCCGGTTCTCGGATTGAGCGCCGATCGCCCCGGCATGCCGCAGCCGGTCCCGGTATTGGTCGCGTAGGCGCCGCCGAAGCCTCCTGGGGGCGCCCACGTGCCGGCCACGCAGTTAAGCAGGCTGCCGTCCGTATCGCGCGCGAGCAGGCCGTTTTCCGGGCAGGGCTCGCCGGGGACAGCCTTGCCGTCCAGTTTCAGGTGTTCGCCCGCGACCAGCCGGCGGCTGGAAAGCGTGCCGGCCGTGGAAACGTCGCCGCGAAACTGCGGATCGCGGGCGTCGCGGGCCCGCAGATAGCGGCGGGCATCGGCGGCCTCGCGGTCGGCGCGCACGGCCACCGTGCCGATGGGCAGCGCCGCCATGCCCGGCGCAGGAGGGTTGGGCAGATCGAACGCCGCGCCGCGCAGGCGATCCGGCGCCAGTTCCGACACACTGGCCCCCGCCCCGCCGGCCGCCATGAGTACGCCGGCCAGACGGGTCGGGTCCGGCAATACAGGCACCTCTCCGCGGCTTGCCGCGGGGGGAAAGACGTGGGTGTACGCAAGAGCATCGATGCGGCACCCCGCGCCGGGGCAGTCGCCGTCGCGCCACAACTTGATGGCGACCCGCATGCCGAGGGGACCGAGGTCGGGAACAGCGCCAGCGAGATGGCCCTGCGCCTTCAGCTCGGACAGCGTGGGGGCCCACGGATCGGCATACACCGCTCTGCCATGGTCGTCCACCAGCGCGCCGCCGCCGGCCAGCGTGTCGCCGTGGCGTGCCAGCATGCCGTCCAGGGCGCGGCGGATGTCGAGCAGCCACAGGCCCGCGGCCCGCTCGGCGACACCCTCCACATCGCGGACCAGGCGGTTGGCCCCCCAGACGGCCAGCACGCAGGCGATCGCGACGGCGATCGTTAACTCGAGCAATGCGAAGCCGCCTTGGGCGCGAACGCCGCCATGCGTGCATGCCGGATGAAGAGCGGACATATCGGCGCCTCTTGTCAGCGCGCGGTAAAGACAAAAGTATTGGCGTCGCCGCGAGCGCACTGCGCCTGCGCCAACATGGCGTCGTAGTGCCTGGGCGGCGACGCGCTCGCGTCCTTGACCACCACGGGGCCGCCCTCGCCTTCCACGACGATGATCTCGGACACCCGTTGCATGACCGACGCCAGGCCCGGGCAGGCCGCGTTATTGACATTGGTCAGCGTCAGCGTGAAGGCGGATCCGGGCCCGCCGCCGGCGAAGGAGGTGGGCGCAACGGCTATGGTGCCGTTGCCCCCCGTGCCGTTGCCGCCCAGGCCATGCGCCACTACGGCGGACGCGTCGCTGCCTTCAACCGAGAAGATGCTGGAATCGCGCAAGGCATTCGCCAGCATTCCGCCATGAAGGTTGTGGTACGGCGCGACACCGCCTCCCTGTCCGTTGGCCTTGACCCGCGCGACGAAGCGCTGCAATTCCTCCCCCACCTTGGGCACCTTGTTTTCGACGACGTAGCTGCCGATCGCCGGTATCCCGACGATCGCGATGAGCAGCACGATGGCGGTCACGATAGAGACTTCGATAAGCGAGAACCCCTGCTGGGTACGACGGCGGCGGGCGGACATGGCGGCTCCTTCAATGATGTGGTTCGAAAGTTCGGAATCCCGGGGACGGACAGGCTAGCCACGGGCATGGACATGCACCATGGCGCGGCGCAGCTCGTCGATCGCGGCGTAATGCCACAAGGCCAGCGCGATGACCGCGGCAACGGCGCCAAGCAACAGCGCCCAGCGCAATACCAGGGCCTGGCGCACGACCTGAGCGAGCATCCGTCGTTCGATGCGATCCGCCACCCGGTCCAGCCCGCGAGCCATGCCATGGGCCGTGATCATGTCGCTCAAGTACCACCAGATGCGGCGGTCAATCATGCCCGTGTCGAAGCTGTCCGCCCCCACCAGGCCGGCGTCGATACGCGCGACCATGTCGCGGATATGCCAGGACAACCACGGCCTGGCGTGGTCCGCCTGCATGGACAGGGCCCGGCGCAAGCGGATATCGACGTTACCGCGCCGCCGTACCAGTACGGCGAGCATGGCGAGGAAGCGGATGGCGTTCACGTCGCGATACAAGCGCCAGATCGGCCAGTTGTCGAGCCGCTTGCGCAAGGGTCCGACAAGGTGGTCCAGCGACCACCACGACAGCCAGATGCCGGCGGTCGCGCAGGCGGCAAGAACGGGCAGCCCGTGGCGGACCGTCTCGGCAAACGCGAACAAGCCGCGCGTCAATATGCCGTGGTAAGCGGGAGGCACTCCCTGGAACACCAGTTGCAGGCGCGGAACAGTGAAATAAGGCACGGCGCAGGCAAGAGCCAGCGCCACGGCCATGGCGGCCATGCCCGCCACCAGGGTGTCGCGGAAGGTACGCGAGGCTTGTTCGGCCACGCGGGCGGCGCGCGCCAGGTCGCGCAGCGCCTCGGTGAGCGCGCCGGCTCCACCGGCCTGTGCGGCGTGCAGCAAGGCCAGCTCTGCGGCCGGCATGCTGCCCGTCCACGCCATGGAGAGATCGCCGCCGCACGCTTCCAAAGCCCGCGACCACCGCCGCGCCAGACGCCCACGCACGCTGCCGTCGCCATGGCGGCGGGCATCGTCATCGAACAGGTCGCGCAGTGTCTTGCGCCCTTGCAGCCCTTCCAGCATGTCGGCCAGGTACTCGTAGTAATCCGCGCGCATCGCGGTAAAGCGCCAGGCGTCGCAACGCAGGCGTATCCGCTCGATATCCGTCCATGCATCTTTCGCTCTCGCGGCCATCGTGCGCCACTCAGACATGGACGCCCACCGATACGGAGCGCTCGCGTTCGACCGAAACGTAGGATTGGAAGTGCGATTCCACGTCGCGTGGGTCGATCTCACCGGTCGACGTCTTGTAAACGGCGCATTCCATGGCGCTCTTGCCCTCCATGTCGGGGCTGTCGAAACGCGCGGCGCGCCGCCCGCGCAGATGGCGGCGCAACCCCAGGTTGTCGCGCTGCCGCACGCACCGTAGAAAAGTATCGTCCAGCGACGGCTCGATCATTTCGGCGACCACCGTGCGGCCGGCCGTGCCGTTCAGATGCGGCAGCTCGTCGTTGGTGCAACGATGGCATCCTTCGCGATTGCGCACGCGCAAGGCCTGGACGTGCAAGTCATAAAGGCGGAGGAAGCGGTGGGTCCACTGACGCCAGGCGGCGCCGTCCGGCCCATCGTGCAGGGTTTCCAGGGGCAAGGCGCAATGTGGACAGAGCCGCGGCAGCAACGCCTGGTACGCCAGCAGCTTCAGCACGCCCGGCGTCGCCAGGAAATCACGCGAAACGCCAATGAAGTCCGACGCCAGCCGCTCGGGAATCATCAGCGCCGATGCGGCGTGCGTGGTCGTGTAGAGATTCACGCCCGAAGCTGCCAGGTCCATGAAGGCCCGGCCCGTTTCCGCATCGCGGATTTCACCGACGAGCAAGTCGTTCATCGCGGACCGCTTGACGGTCCTGAGCTTGGCGTCGAATGCCGTCGCGCTGCTGTCGTCGAGGTTGCGCGATACGCTGTTCTGCAGCGCATTGTCGATAAGGTATTCCACCGGGTCTTCCAGCGTGATGATCTTGCGTTCGTCCGGCAAGGTGCGCATCAGCGTGGCAATGGTGGTGGATTTCCCCGAACCCACGACACCGGCCAACACCACCGCCCCGCCGTCCGTCCGGCAGGCATGGCCGAGCATGTCGATCTGACTGTCCAGATAGCCCAACGACCGCAGCGACAGACCCTGCGTCTGCATATCGAGGCGCAGCAGCCGCAGACATACCGCCGGCCCGCGGTCAGTCGCCAACGATGCCCAACGCAGCATGACGGGTCGGTCGTCCACACGGATGTGCAAGTGGCCCTGCTGTTCCGTCTGCGGATCGAATACCGCGCCGTTGCCTCCACGTATATCCATCCATGCGACGGACAGCATTTCCATCAGCGTCGCGGTGGGCATGCGGCGAAAGCGCGATGGCGCGACGTAGCGCCCGGCGATCGTGAAGCGGACCTCGGATTCCGCCTTGCGAAGATGGACATTGAAGTGGACATCGCTGGCTTCATGGTGGACACCCCAGGCGACGATGTCGCAGAAGCCGGCCGCCAGCGCGGACTTGTGCCGGTCCGCCAGCACGGCGCGCGGATCACGCAGCCGCTGCAGGGTCAATTGCCCGCGCGCCACGCTGAGCAGCAAAGGGCCGGGCAGCACATAGCGCGATGGCGAGGCCAGGCGCCGCCCGCGGCGCAGGACCATGCGCTCGACCTCGTCGATTTCATCGCCACCGGCATAGTCGGCCAGCGCGAAGATAGCCACGGTACCGTCCTGCAGGACGACCGGACACAACCGCCCTGACAAGGCGGCAAGGTCGAAATCCGCACCCGCGGCCCGCACAAATGCCGGGATGAGCCGTGCGATATCGTCCTGGGTAGCCAATACCGGCGCGGCTGCCTTGCCGGCCGGCCCGTCTGACCCCGCTGGCGCTGCCGGGGCCGCCAAGGAAACGGCGGCCGTCGCGACGGCCGGGGGCGTCGCGTCTGTCGTGCGCGGTGCGTCCGTCGCGGCGCGGGCGGCGGCATGCATGGCGAGGCGTCGTAACAGCATATGCCGCTCCCTAACCGCCACGCGGCAGGCAAACGCGACGATCGCCGCCGCTGCCATCGAATACGACGCAATGGCCCTGTATCGCACGCAAGGCATAGGCGCCGGCGCCATCGGGCGCCTCGTCGGGCCACTTGCGCCCATGCCGATAACGCAGACGGCGCCCATTCAAGAGGATTTCGACGTCCAGCCGTTGACCGACGCCATAGATCGCGGCCAGGTCTATGCGATCGGGGTCGGCCTGGGCCGGCGCATCGGAACGCATGGGCGACACCGCACCATGCCGGGGCCCGCCGCGCTGTGCCTGCGCCGCCAGCGCCGCACGGGTTTCGCGACGGAGGAGTTCGTCAACGATGTCCGCATCAGGCCATCCCTTGATAGCGGCCGGATCGGGCGGCGCGGCGGCGGCAACGTCCGCTTGCGCACGTGCCGCGCAGCTCGCGGCAACGGCCATTAATGCCAGTCCCCGACGCAGGCGGCGCCCGCAAACCTCATTCGCGTTCATAGACTGTTCCCTCCAGCTGTGCCATCAAGGGACTGTGGGCAATATCCGGACGACGGTCGTCATACAGTTCGAGGCCGACACCGGTCCATGAGGCCACCGCCCGCGGCCGCGCGAACAAGGCAAAGGAGCGTAGCGGCCCTTGCAGCACGACGTTGCGTTGGCGCATGCGAGGCAGATCGGCCGGGGCGGGAAGCGCGGCTCCGCGTTCATCGCGCGGTGGCGCGACCGTCAGCACCGAGGGAGCGCCCAGGGCGATCCGGGCGAACGCCGGACCGATCGCCTGGAGCGTGCTGGCGAAGTCCAGATCCGTTCGCGCCGGCTGCGGCAAGTCGTCCGGACTTAACGTGCCCGCGCTGCCGGCGACACGCCAATGAAGCTGCGCCTCGTCCAACGTAACGAAGCTGGCCCTCACGGCTGCGGGAAGTTGCAAAGCCAATGCCCGATTGGTAGCGTCCGGCGCGGTCCTGGCATAGCGCGCGAAGCAGGCCCAGGCGCCCCCCTCCGGCCGGCAGCGCGCGGAACGCATGGACCAACCCCGCAATGTCACTGGTAATGTCCGCAGCGTGGCGAAGACCCGGGCCAGTTCGTCCGCATCGTGGATACGCACGGATGCGGTGGCCCTGCTCAAGGCATCGCGCCAAGCCTGGGCCGCGTCGACGCGGGCGGGTTCCGCCGCCGGCATCGCTCGCTGCCAGGCCCGCCATGCGGGCGGCCCCAGCAGAGCCAGCACCATCAAAAGGACAGACCCCTGCAGCGGCAGTGGCATCCTTGCCAGGAACTGTCCCACCCGCCAGAGGCATGCGGCGGGGTCGACAGCCGCGGAGAGATCATCGAGCGATAGCGCCCGTGCCTGCCCCGCCAGGCCGGGATGCAGCGCGTCGAGCTCCGCCAATGCCTCGCGCGCCAGCGCGTCGTTGGCATGAATCCGGTCACCTCGCGCCATGACGGCGCCGCTGCGCGAGGCAACCAGCCATACACGGCCGTCGTCCAGCGGCAGCAGCCCTGCCGCCGTGCCATGCGCATGCATAGTCGCGAAGATTTGGGCGGCTGCGTAGCATGCCTTGGCCCGGCCGCGCAGCCGCGCGCAGCCGACCGCGGCCGCGCCCACACCGCCATGGACATAATGCGTGGCGCGACTCTCCCTTGCCTTGCGTCGCGCCAGCACATCGATGCGGCTGCCGATCAATGGAGACCAGCTCAATCCGAATACCAGTACCGCGCCGTCACGCATGGGCACAAGCAGATGATCGCCCAGGGCTCGTGGAAGCGAAGGTTTCCGGGATGGCGTCGACATGTTCAGAATCCCTCCTCTACCTGTGCCGTGACAATGACGATTGTGGTCGCGCGCTGCGCGGATGCACGGTCCCCGCCGCCCAGCGCATAGGGCGCTGCCGGTGTCAGGCGTCGGCGGTCGTATTCGTCTTCGCGCCGGTCGAAGCCTGAGATGATCATCGGTTGTCCCGCGCGCAGCTCCACCTGCTGCACCATTCCGTTGCCGTCGATGGTGATCTGCTGCACCTCGAGCGGATGGTCGGGCTTGCCGAAGGTCAGGCTTTTGAGCGGCTGGGCCACCGTGTTGTCGTAAGCGATGGAAAGCAGGATCTGTCCATCCTCCTGGGCGTCCGGGACGAGGGTCAGAAACGAACCGACCGTCTCGCGCTTCTGGCTGATCGATACGGCCGGCAGCAAGTCATGGTGGGCGGCCCGCCCGGCCGGCACGAGTCCGGGCACGCCACCCTGCACCTGGTCCACATAGGAGAACGTGGTGCGCACGGCGTGCGTGACGGGACGGCGGTTGAGTGTCAACACCGGGACGCTGCTGTGACGGACGATCGTGCCGATTTCGCTCAAGGCGGCGATGATGGCCTTGGTACCGCCAAACAACCCGTCATGCACACCAGCGGAGGCCATTGCCGGCATGCCGCCGCCCATACCGGCGGCAGCCGCCGACACTGCCGCCCGCGTGCCGCGATAGAGCAGATTCCAATCGATACCTGCCTTGGCCTGATCCTTGCCGACCACGGTGATTTCCTCGAACACGAGCCGCACGCGGCGCGTCAGCGCTTTGTTTTCGCGCTCCAGGAAGCGTGCCACCTGTTCCAGGGCGTCGCGTGTATCGTTGACCACGACGGAACTGCCAGCCCCCGGTGCCGCGGTGACGGTACCGGCACGCGTAAGGAAAGGCTCGATGCGGGCCCGCACGGATGCCATCGCATCGTGTTCGCCGCTGGACAAGGTGGTGTTGGATGCATTTTCGAAGCCCTCATCGCCCGGCCGCGCGGCGCGGCCCAGACGGGCATCGGCACGCGCGTTCAAGGTCAGGGCACGGATATCGAAGACGCGTGTCTCGGTGCGATAGAACTCGATGACGCCTTCCAGATAGCGCCAGTAAACGCCAAGCCGCCATGCGAGGGCGTCCAGTACGCGCGGCAGGGGCTGCGCGCCGTCGGGCAGGGATGCCCGCGCCGGGAAAGGCGTGCCGCTGCCGCCGGACACCGCCAGGCGGGGCAGGAACAATTCCGCAGGCAGCAAGGCATCGGGCCGCACCTTGACGGGGATCCCCGTGGCACGTGCGATGCGGTCCGCCAATACGGCAAGGTCCGCCTGGCCGCCGGCGAACATCAGCGTGGTATCGACATTCTTGCGCAGCGCGGCGGGCAGGGTCGCTTCGCGCGCCAACGGCCGTGCGCGTCCCGCCAGCCACGGCTTGGCGATCTCCTGCATGGCGGGATCGGATGCACGCCCGGAGAGCGAACGCGAAAAGCCGGCATGGGCGGCATCGCTGCGCGCCTGCGTTCGGGCTGCGCGATCCTGTATCGCCGCGATGCGTTCCGGTCCCACGCAGGCGGGACTGGCCATGGCCAGGGCCAGCATGGCGGCCTGGCGGCCGATGCGCGCCCGCGCCGATTGGGGCGCCACCGTCATAGCGATGCCCCCGGTCGAGCGGCGGTACGGTCGCAGGATTGCGACAGCGGAATGACCCGCAATACCCGGTTGGCGTAGAAGCACGGCTGCAGCGGGCGTTCGCCGAGCTCGGTGGCCGCGACGAGCGCGCGGACCGACCGCTTGAAATCGTCGGAGAAATCCGCGCTGGCCGATAGGGGAATATCCACGTCCACCGCCCAGTGTTCGGACTGGAAGGTCCAGCCCGCCAGGCCGGCCCAACGCGCGAGTGCGCGCCGCATGTTTTCATCGGCGGGGCCGACTCGATACAGGCGGCCGGCCGCGGAATCGACCGAGCCCTGTGCGGCGGCACCCTGCCCAGGCCCAGGCCGGGGCGCGGCGCGCGCGACCGCGGGCGGCGCAGGCACCGCCTGTTGCGCAGCTACGCCGAGATAATCGGCGCGTGCCTGCAGGGCACCGCCCCGCATGATGACCGAAGGCCATTTTCCGCGGATGATCGCGTAAGGTTCGCGCCGCTCGTAGGCAGCGGGCCGTTCTGTACGGTTGTGCTCGACGAATAGCGCCGGAATCGCTTGCCCTGGAGCGAACTGCAGCCAGGTATTGCGGCCGTCATCGAAGACCTGCAGGGGCGCTACCTGCCGATCGCCCGACAGGCGCCAATTGAAATCGTATGTTTGTCCCGTGGGCGGCGCCGCGCCCCTATCCCCTGCCCCACCCGTCGCCGCACCGGCCGGCGCCCATGATGGCGCGCAGGCCGATAGCCAGGGCAATAGGAAGAACGTCTTGAATAATCGGTGCATGCCGGATCCCCGCGATGCGCGCCGACAGTGGCGCGACACAGCCATGGTGCCCAGGGCACGACCAGCCAACAAGACGCACATCTACGCAGGGATGCGAACGCCACACCCCCTGCAAGCCCCGGCCCGATCCGCGCCGACGACCTGCGCGCCATCGACGCATAGCCGGCGTACGGCAAAAAAAATCCGGCGGGATGCGCCCGCCGGATTCACACTGCCTGGCGTGCCCGCGATCAGCGCTGCTGAGCGATGGCTCGCGCCTGGCTGATCGCGCTGGTCAGGGCGGCCACCGGCGGCGTCTTACCGTCGAAGGCCGCGTCCAATTGGCGGCTCAGCACCGCCTGGATGCGATCGTAGTTGTTCACGCGGAAGCCGCGGGCGGTCACCGCGGGCTGCGCGCGCATGCTGGCCACGACGGCCTGTGCGCCGGGAATGCGGTTATAGAAGGAGACCTCGGAAGCGCGGAATGCCGCTTCCGTCAGCGGCAGGTAGCCGGTGTTCTGGTGCCATTCGGCCGCGACGACCGGCTTGGACAACCAGGCCAGGAACTCCACCGTTGCCTTGTCCTGTGGCGCGGGGTGGCCTTCCATGGCCCACAGGGCGGCGCCACTGACAAAGGGCTTGCCCGGCGTCTTGGTGACCTGTGCGTAGTACGGCAAGGGGGCGATGCCGAAGTTCAGGCCCTTGGACGCGAGCAGCCGGCCCAAGGCCGAGGAGCTGGCCGTAAGCACGCCGCACTGCCCTTTGGCAAAGGCCTCGTCGGGCTTGTCGTCGTTGGTATGCTGGGTGAACAGCAGCGACTGCTTCCATGTGGCCATCAGCGAAACATGCCGCATGTAGAGGGTATCGAACTCCAGCGAGGACGGCACGGGTTTGCCCTTGATCGCTTCGATGCCGTTGCCGTTGCTGGTGTAAAGCTGGTTATTGATGGGTGCCAGGTTTTCCAGATGGACTTCGACCTGGTCGCTCGAGGCATAGGGGCAAGCCACGTCTGCCGCATCGCGCAGTTTCAGGAGCTCACCCTGCAGGTCCTGCCAGGTACGCGCCGGCTGGTTGGGATCCAGGCCGGCTTTCTTGTACATGGAGATGTTGTAGAACATCATCGGGATTTCCGCCATGTAGGGGAAGGCCAGCAGGCGCCCCCTGCTGTCGCGGGTGAAGCTGGTCGTCGAAGGCAGGAACCAGGTAGCGTCCTTGATGGGGTACTTGGCCAGCAGCTCGTACAGGGGCTTGATGGACTTGTATTCCGCCACGACTTCCGGGGAATGGTTGTCCTCCAGCTGGACCAGGTTGGGCGTTTTCTTGGCAGCCACGGCGGCCACCGTGGCCTGCTGCAGCGCCTGCGGGTTGGCGAAATCGCGCAGTTGAACCTCGACCTCGCTTTGTTCCTTGTTGTATTGCTTGACCAGTTTCTCGAATTCCGCCTTGTTGGCGTCGGTCAGCGTGTGCCAGACCTGGATCTGCACCGGCGCCGCATGCGCCACGCCTGCCGCCATCAACGCAGCGCCGAAGATCCACACGCGCCCGGTGGCGCGGATTGCGCGGGAGAGACCCGCTTCATGCAAGTTCTTCATAGGTCTACATACCGATGAAAGGAAACTCCGGTTCCGGCGCGCGTCCGCTGAGCAGATCGGCCAGAGCCCGGCCCGAACCCACCCCCATGGTCCAACCCAGCGTTCCATGTCCTGTATTCAGGTACAGGTTGGGAATGCGGGTCCGGCCTATCAGGGGCACGTTCGACGGAGTGGACGGACGCAGGCCCGACCAGTATGCGACGCGCTCGAAGTCGAGCGCGCCGGGGAAAAGCTCGCGCGCCAGGCGTGTCATGGCCTCGCAGCGCTGGGGATTCAAAGCGCGGGAATAGCCCGCTAGTTCAGCCGTGCCGGCCATGCGCAGGCGGTTGCCCAGGCGCGAAAAGACGACTTTGTGGCTGCTGTCGGTAAGGCTGACCGTGGGCGCGGCCACCGGATCGACGATGGGGAATGTCGCGGAATAGCCCTTGGCCGGATAGACGTTGCATGGAACGCCAAGCGGGCGCACCAGCAGCGGGCTATAGCTGCCCATGGCGACGACGAAGGCATCGGCGGGTATCTGGCCGTACACGCCTTCCGGACCGGTGACCTCTGCCGCGTCGACACGGCCTCCGACGGACACCAGGCGGGTGACCTGGGTGGAATAGCGGAATTCCACGCCGGCCGCCACGCAGCGCTGCGCCAGCGCGACGCTGAACATGTGCACGTCGCCGGATTCGTCTTCCGGCGTGTAATCGCCACCGACGATGCGGTGGCGCTGCGAGGCCAGGGCCGGTTCCACCGCGACCACTTCATCGGCGGTCATGATGCGCCGCTCCACGCCGAAATCGCGCATGACGCCCGCAGCCTTCTGCGAGAGCTCGAATTCGTGGGCATCCCGATAGAAATTGAGGATGCCGCGTTCCAGGTGGTCGTATTCGATCCCCAGTTCGGTACGCATGGCGCGCAAGGTCGCGCGGCTGTATTCGGCCATGCGCACCATGGCGCGGATGTTGGGCGCGAGCCGGCCGGGAAGGCATTCGCGCAGGAAGGCCAGCCCCCATGCCCACTGGCGCCAGTCCAGCTGCGGCCGGAACAGCAGCGGGGCGTCCTCGTGGAACAGCCACTTGATCAGCTTCAGGGGTGCTTGCGGATTGGCCCAGGGCTCGGCATAAGAAACGGATATCTGGGCGCCATTGGCGAGACTGGTTTCCTGCGCGGGACCGGTGCGCCGATCGATGACCACGACATCATGTCCGGCCTGGCGCAACCACCACGCCGAGGAAATCCCGATGATGCCAGCTCCCAATACCGCTATTCTCATTCGCGCCAAGCTCCTGGGTACGGGCACGCCTGACCTCAGCCGCGCACGTCAAATCCCGTTGAAATGCTGGGAAGGAAGTTTACCCTGACCCACAGCGCCGGCACGGAAACGCCGGCGGTGAAAAGCATCGCCATCCGTCTGCTTGTAAGCTGCTATGTCAATCCGCCGAAATCACGCACGCGCCTTGGCCAGATCGGCTTCGGACGTGAACGCGTCGGCGTAGAACTCTTCCGCCGGCAAGCCGCACTGCGCGGTGAATTCCCGGCGCGCCGCATCGACCATGACCGGGGCGCCGCAAGCATACACCTGATAGCCGGAAAGATCGGTCAAATCGCGCATCACGGCCTCGTGCACGAAGCCCGTACGACCGCTCCAGCCATCTTCGGGCAAGGCATCGGAGATAACGGGAATGTAGCGGAAGTCCGGCACGGAGGCCGCCCAGGAACCGGCCAGCGCGTCCATGTAGAGGTCGCGCGGGCGGCGCCCGCCCCAATAGAGCGAGACCGGCCGGCGGATCTGCTTGTGGATCATGTGTTCGACGATGGCCTTGATCGGTGCGAAGCCGGTGCCGCTGGCCAGCAGCACGATAGGCTTGTCGCTATCCTCGCGCAGAAAGAAGGACCCGAAAGGCCCTTCGATGCGCAGGATCTCACGCTCTTTCATTTGCGTGGCGCCGGCCCCGAATACATGATCCGTGAAATGGCCGCCCGGCATATGGCGGATGTGCAGTTCCAGGGGGCTGCCGGCATGCGGCGCGGTCGCCATGGAATAACTGCGGCGCCGCCCTTCCTTGAGAATGAGTTCGATGTACTGGCCGGCATGGAAACGGAAGGTTTCCGACGCGGGAAGTTGCAGTTTGATCACCGCGACGTCCGGCACGATCCGTTCGATGCCCTGCACGCGAGCCGGAAGCTTGCGGATCTGTATGTCGCTGGCCAGGCGGACCTCGGCCGACTCCACCAGCAGGTCGGACGCGGGCCGCGCCTGGCACAACAGCGTATAGCCGGCGGCAAGCTCTTCCGGAGCCAGAATCTGGGCAGGATACGGACCGGCGTCGAATTCGCCGGACAGGACCTTGCCCTTGCAGGTGGAGCATGCGCCGCTGCGGCAGCTATAGGGCAGGACAAAACCGGCGGCCAGCGCGGCATCGAGGACGGTTTGCCCGTCTTCAACCTTGAACTGGTGTTGGGTGGGCGTGAGGGTGACCTGGAAACTCATGGCGCGGCAATAGCAGTGACGGGGCTGGAACGGGACCGAATCCGGCATTCTATAATTTTTGCCGTCCCGGGGCAGGCGCAGTCGGGGCCGTTACGCAGGCTATGCGCCGGAAGGTTGTCCATGACGTGGGTCATTCTGTTCCTGGCCGGGCTCTGTGAAGTCGTATGGGCGGTGGGCCTGAAGTACACCAACGGCTTCACCCGCATCGTTCCGTCCGTCATTACCATCGTCGGCATGGTGGCCAGCGTGTGGCTGCTGGCCATCGCCATGCGCACCCTGCCCCTCGGGACGGCTTATGCGGTGTGGGTGGGAATAGGCACGGTGGGCGCCTTCGTCGCCGGTGTCATCCTGTTCGACGAGGGCCTGGGCTGGCTGCGCCTGGCCAGTGTCGCCCTGATCGTGACCGGCCTGGTAGGTCTGAAGCTCTCGGGGTCGTCGTAGCCGGACTGGCCGGCCCGTCGCATCGGGGTGCCGCCTGGCCGCCTTCGTGGCGGCGCTAGAAATCCCATTCCACCGATATCTCGTCGCCAACGCGCAGGACGGCGCCCGGGCGCGCGTCGACGATGGCGTTCTGGCCGAATACGACCCCCAATTCCACGCTGCGCGTGGCTGTCAGCGTCAGGCCGGGTTCGTCGCCCCGCTGCCCCGTGCGCTGGTCCACGTCCGGGATGCTGCACCGAGTGCACGGTTTCACCAAGGCGAGGCGGATATCGCCGCCCCGCGCCAGCAAGGCCACGTGGTCCTCTTCATACGCCCCGAGGTCTTCGCCAGCGAGCACGATGTTGGGACGGAATCGATCCATCGGAACGGGCGAGTGCCCCTTGGTCCGCAGTTGGGCGTTCAGTTCGTCCAGCGACGCCTGGTTGGCGATCAGCAAGGGAAAACCGTCGGCGAAACCGAACACGGGACTGGCCTCGAAACCGGCCGCCAGGTCGGCATGCTCCTGGCGCCAGCGGCCCACCCAGTCGCGGCTGACAACGCGGCCCGCGCCGGCGATATCGATTCTGAACAGGCGACAGGAAACGCCCAGGAAAGCACTGAGCCACTGCGCAGCAGCCTCGCTTTCGGCCCGCGCCGGGAAGGTATCGCGCCATACCGTGACCGGCTCATCGTGGCCAGCCAGGCCGGACCCGTCCAGGGGAACCTCCAGCATCGGCATGCCGGGGGCGGTCAGTTGCAGATGGGACGCCGTCAGGGCCGTGCGCACCAGCGCCATGGGCGGAAGCTGCCGCTGCGTCAGGAACCGGGTGCCAGCGGCAATCAGCCAGCGACGATCGTACGCCAGACCGGCGGCATCGATGGGCGACGCATCCACATCGATGCCCGCGCAGGACTTGACGGGATATATGTGCAGGCTGCGGACGAACAGGGACATGAAGGACCGGACGGAGACAAGGGAACCGCGCAAGCATAGCAATAAACCCACGCGACCCGATGTCAAGAAACCGGCACGGACGTGGATAATGTCCGCGCCGGCCGGTGCTTGCGCGACGGCGGCCTTCAGCCGACCAGCTTCAGCGTGTCCAACGGTGTCAGGGCCTTGAATCCGGCCCGGGTGGCGATGTGCTCGGGCCGCGGCGCCAGTCCGTATTTCGGCGCGCCCAGCGCGTTTTCAACGCTGTTGTAGACCATGAACACATTCGATCGCGGCGAGGGTGAAATATTGCTGTTCGACCCGTGCATGGTGTTGCAATCGAAAAACACCACCGAACCGGCCTTGCCCGTCATCGCCTGAATCCCCCCCTGTTCCACCAGCAATTGCAGGCTGACGGGATCGGGAACGCCGTACTCCTGCTTCTTCAACGACTGCTTGTAGTGATCCTGGGGCGTTTCGCCGATGCACGAAATGAAGTGCCGGTGGGAGCCGGGCACCAGCATCAGCGGACCATTGCAGGCGGTGTTATCGGTCAGCAGCACCGAGCAGCTGAGCGCGCGCATGGCGGGCATGCCGTCTTCGACGTGCCAGGTTTCGAAATCCGAGTGCCAATAGAATTCCTTGCCCTTGAAGCCCGGCTTCATGTTGGCGCGCGACTGGTGGATGTAGACCTCCGATCCCAGGATCTGCCGCGCCACATTGATCAGCCGCGGATCGCGTGCCAGCCGCCCGACCAGGGGGCTGAGCTGGTGCACCATGAAAATGGACCGCACCGCGTTGCTGCCCGGCTCGGTAATCGATTCCTCGCGGCGAACGATGGCCTGGTCGCGCGCCATCCGGGTGATTTCGGCGATCAGCGCATCCACTTCGGCCTGGGGCAGCAGGTTCTCCAGCATCAGAAAGCCGTCGCGGTCGTAGCCCTGGACCTGTTCCGGCGTCAGCGCATCGGCATACAGGCCGTCCCCGTATACCACGGGATCATGGCGGGCAACGATGCCGGCGCTGCGGTCCGTGCGGGACGCGTAGCGGTCTTTGGCGGGTGAAATCATGACGTTTCCTCCTTACGCAGGGATGGGCGGGTCAAGCCGCTTCCTTTTCGGGCAGGGGGTACACGCCGTTTTTGTCATGCACTTCCTGGCCGGTGAGCGGCGGGTTGAAGACGCAGATGACGCGCAGCGGTTTTTCGCCCCCGCACAACCAATGCTCGTCGTGGTCGTTCAAGGCATAGACGACGCCGGGCCCCAGCTCGTAGCGCTTGCCGTCGGCGATCGTTTCCAGCGAGCCGTCGCCCTCGATGCACCACACCGCCTCGAGGTGATTGCGGTAATGAATGTGGGTGCGCGTCCCGGGGAAAATGGTGGTTTCATGGAACGAGAATCCCATGCCATCTTTCTTGAGCAGCACGCGCCGGCTCATCCAGGTATCGGTGCGGACCTCGTCCTGGGTCCCGACGACATCTTTTACATTGCGTACGATCATTGGCGTTTTCCTCCGAATTTCAGGATGCGGGCAGACTGCCCGGTTTCGGCCAGCACTTCGGCCACACTGGCCTCGATGGCATCGAGACCCCGCTTGAGCAATTCGTCTTCGATGGTGAGCGCGGGCAGCAGCTTGAGCACCTCGTCGTGGGCGCCGGACGTTTCGATGACGATGCCGCGCTCGAACGCCTTGCGCGCGATACGGTTGGCCAGCTCCGGCTGGCCGGCCGTCACCAGGCCCTGGATCAGGCCGCGACCGCGAACCACCAGGCCACTGCCGGGATAGCTGTGCGCGAGGTTTTCCAGCCAGTCGCGCACCAGGCGTTCCTTGCGCAGAACCTCGCGCGAGAAGGCCGGATCGGCCCAATATGTGTCGAGGGCCGCGGCGGCGGTGACGAAGGCCAGGTTATTGCCGCGGAACGTCCCGCTGTGCGCGCCCGGCTTCCAGACGTCCAGTTCGGGCTTCATCAGCACCAGCGACATGGGCAGTCCAAAGCCGGACAACGACTTGGAAAGCGTGATGATGTCCGGGCTGATACCCGCGGTTTCGAAACTGAAGAACTTGCCCGTGCGGCCGCAGCCGACCTGGATGTCGTCGACGATCAGCAACATGTCGTGGCGCCGGCAGACTTTTTCCAGTTCCTTCAGCCAGCGCAGGGTGGCGACATTGACGCCGCCTTCGCCCTGCACCGTCTCGACGATGACGGCGGCCGGCTTGTCCATGCCGCTGCTGGGATCGTCCAGCATGCGCTCCAGGTATGCCATGGTGTCCACGTCCGCGCCGAAGTAACCGTCATAGGGCATGAACGTGGTGTTGGCCAGCGAGTACCCCGCCGCATCGCGGAACTTGGCGTTGGCCGTGGCCGGCAGCGAGCCGCCGCTGACACCGTGGAAGGCGTGCGTGAAGGAAATGATGTTGGGGCGGCCTTTCACCTGGCGGGCGATCTTCAGCGCCGCCTCGACGGCATTGGTGCCGGTCGGACCGGTGAACTGCAGCGTGTATTGCCACTTGCGCGGCTGCAACAGCACGCGATCCACCGTCTCCAGGAAGTACTTCTTGGCGCTGGTAGCCATATCCAGGCCGTGCACGACGCCATCGGAAGCCAGGTAGTCCATGAGGCGGGACTTGAACAGCGGATTGTTGTGCCCGTAGTTCAGGGTACCCGCGCCGCTGAAGAAGTCGATGTATTCAGTCCCTTCTTCGTCGATCAGCAACGAGCCCCGCGCCTGGTTGAAAATCACCGGGAAAGACCGTATGTAGCCGCGTACTTCCGACTCCATGCGCTCGAAGATTTTCAGGTCCATATCGTTTTCTCCTTACTGAGGGTGGATAGCGGGAAAACGCGAAGCGCCGTCACGGCGATGCGCCTTTTCCGCGTCAAGGGGAAGCCGCAACGATCCGCTTAACGCGGAATCGAAGCGATCGGTCCGATTCTGAGCAGCATCTCGTCGTCGTGATCCGCCTGGCCGAACAACTGCTTGCCGAAGAACGGCTGTTCAGCCATGTGGGCGCCAAGGTCGCCGGCGAGACTGGTGAAAGTACGGCGCGACGCATGGTTGTCCGGCCCGACGGTCGTTTCCACATGGCGGATGTCCGCCAGTTCCGGGCGTCGCAGCAGCGCGTGCAACATGCGGCGGGCCAGGCGCTGGCCGCGGGCGCGCTCATGCACCGCGACCTGCCAGACGAACAGACGGTCCGTCCGGCCCGGCGGCACGTAGGCCGATACGAAGCCGTCGATGCTGCCGCCAGGGCTTTCCGCGACCACGCAGGTGGCCGGGAAGTGCTCGCACAACAACAGATAGGCATACACGGTGTTCTGGTCCAACGGAGGACAATCGCCCACCAGTCGATGGATCACGGCACCATCGGGCAGACGCGGAATCCGGAACAGATGCGAGGGTTCCTGCGCGGCCAGCGGGGTGGCCCCGCGCGTATCGAAGGCCCTGGTCATACCACCAGGCCCGATTCGGGCGCGGGACCGCTGGTCGGCACGTCCAGGATGGGGGAAGCATCGTGCGCATCGGCCGGTGCGGCCTGGCCGCCCTGCTCCATCAGCGCGACGATGCGCTCCAGCGACAGCGTGATCGTGGCCTGCTCGAGTTCGGGCAAGGCGTTCAATGCATCGGCCAGGTGCTTCTGCAAGGGGGACGGCGCCTGCTTGGCCAGCTCGATGCCGGCGACGGTCGCGGTGACAAACACCGTGCGCCGGTCCTCCCGGCCGCGTTCGCGGCGAATCAATCCCTTGTCTTCCAGGCGGTCCAGGATGCCGACCACGGTGCTGGGGCTGACGTGGATCTCGCGGCTGATGGCCGTAGACGTGAGCGGGCCCAGCGCGATCACGGTACGCAGGCACATGAGCTGGGGCGCGGTGATGTGGCTGATGGCGGCCAACTGCCGGGAATGCAGCGCAATCGACCGGGTAATGCGCCGCAGCGCACGCAGGATGCGCAAGTCGTACTGCTGCGCGGTCGCGGCCGGTACGGCGGTTTCAGGATGGGCGTGTTCAGTCATAGGTGCTGAAATTAGTCTGTCAAGCAAAATTTATACAGAAATAAATTCTACTCAATTGATTTGAGTACGAATTATATGGGCACAAGTGGATCCTGTGAACCCCAAATGCGGGTTTGCACCGACCTTCACCCTCTCTTACCTTCCGACACGCCGCCTGTCAGCGCATAGGTTCCCTGCCTTCGCGCCCCGACAGAACGCGCGGGGGACGGCGAAAAAAAAGCCGGCGGCCCCCGGGAAATCACCCGTGAACCGCCGGCCTGGGACGCCGGAATGGAACGGCCGGCTAGAACACCGGCGACAGCACCGGCTGCTTGGGCCGCACGTCCAGTTGCCGGCCCTTGCGGGCGCGCTTGCCCACGTAGGCCTGCAGCTCCGCGCCGGTCAGGATGTCTTCGACCTGCTTGTTGCGGTACATCCCCGTGGCACGCAGGCCTTTGGCGCCGATGGGAACCACCTGGGCAAGAACATCGCCACCGTCCAGCCCCATCAATATGGTGCCGCGGCCGCCGCCGGCCAGTGTCTTGACTTCGTCCAGGCCGAATAGCAGAAACTTGCCCTTGCCCGACAACAGCGCCAGGCGTTGTGCGCCGTCGAAAACCGGCACCGGACGCAACAGCGCGTCGCCGTCCTCCAGGGTGACGAACTGCTTGCCGGCGCGCTGGCGGCTGGTCATGTCCGACAGGCGCGCGACAAAGCCGAAACCGCCCTGGGTGGCGAACAGCCAGCGGGTGTCGCCGGCGGCCGCGATCATATGCACGATGCGCGTGCCCGAGGCCAGGTCGATCATGGTGGTGACCGGCTGGCCGTCGCCGCGCGCGGACGGCAGATTGGCGACCGCGACCGTATAAGCCCGGCCGTTGTCGCCCAGCGCGATCAGCGTATCGGTGGTGCGGCATTCGAAGGCGCCGTACAGGTCGTCGCCCTGTTTGAAACCGAATTGCGTGGCGTCGTGCCCGTGGCCCTGGCGGGCACGCAGCCAGCCCTTCTGGGACACGATGACCGTGACCGGTTCGTCGACCACGCGTGTTTCCATCACCGCGCGCTCGGCCGCCTCGATCAGCGTGCGCCGCCCGTCGCCATATTGCTTGGCGTCGGCTTCGATCTCGCGGACAATGGTCCGCTTCAGGGACGAGGGATTGTCCAGCAGTTCCTGCAGCTTGGCCTGTTCTTCGCGCTTGTCGGCGAGTTCCTGCTCCACCTTGATGCCATCCAGGCGCGCCAACTGACGCAGGCGCATTTCCAGGATGTCCTCGGCCTGGCGTTCACTCAGCTTGAACCGCTGCATCAGTGCAGCCCGGGGCTCGTCGGATTCCCGGATCGTCTGGATGACCTCGTCGACGTTCAGGTAGACCACCATGCGCCCCTCCAGCACATGGATACGGTCGATGACCTTGTCCAGGCGGTGGCGCGTGCGGCGAATGACGGTGTCCGTGCGGAATGCCAGCCATTCGAGCAGGATTTCCCGCAACGGCTTCTGGCGCGGGCGGCCGTCGGTGCCGATGCAGACCAGGTTGACCGGAACGCTGCTTTCCATGCTGGTTTGCGCCAGCAGGCTATTAACGAATTCGTCGCGATCCACGCGCGAGGTCTTGGGCTCGAAGACCAGGCGCACGGCGGCATCCTTGCCCGACTCGTCGCGCACGGCATCCAGCAGCGCCAGCATCTGGGCCTTGGCCTGCTGCTGGTCCGCGGTCAGGGCCTTCTTGCCTGCCTTGACCTTCGGATTGGTCAGTTCCTCGATTTCCTCCAGCACGCGTTGGCACGATGCGCCCGGCGGCAGTTCGGTGACCACCAGCTGCCACTGCCCGCGCGCCAGTTCCTCGAATTGCCAACGGGCGCGGGCCTTCAGCGAACCACGGCCACTGTTGTAGATCTGCGCGATGTCTTCGGCCGGCGTGATGATCTGCCCGCCGCCGGCAAAGTCCGGGCCGGGGACCATGGCGTAGAGCTCGGCGTCGGCCAGCGTGGGGTGCTTGAGCAGCGCCACGCAGGCCTGGGCGACTTCCCGCAGATTGTGCGAGGGAATTTCCGTGGCCATGCCGACGGCGATACCCGAAGCGCCGTTCAGCAGCATGACCGGCAGCCGCGCCGGCAGCATCTGCGGCTCCTGGTAGCTGCCGTCGTAGTTGGGCACGAAGTCGACCGTGCCTTCCTCGAGCTCGTCCAGCAACAGCCGGGCGATGGGCGTCAGGCGTGCCTCGGTGTAGCGCATCGCCGCCGCGTTGTCGCCGTCGCGCGAGCCGAAGTTGCCCTGTCCGTCAACCAGCGGGTAGCGCAGCGAGAAACTCTGCGCCATGCGGACCATGGCGTCATAGGCGGCCTGGTCGCCGTGCGGATGGTATTTGCCCAGCACGTCGCCCACCACGCGGGCGGACTTCACCGGTTTGGCGGTGGGGCCCAGGCCCATGGCCTGCATGGCGTACAGGATGCGCCGCTGCACGGGTTTTTGCCCGTCGCCCACGTCGGGCAAGGCACGGCCGCGCACAACGGATACGGCGTAGTCCAGGTAAGCCTGTTCGGCGTAGCGCCCCAGGGTGATGGCGGCGTCGCCCGAATCGGTATCGAACAAGCCTTGTTGATTGCTATCGGTCATGGTGTCGCGTCATTGCCATGCCGCGCCGGCGCACCGGCGCGGCATGGCCATCAGATATCCAGTTCGGCGAGATTGCCTTTTTCTTCCAGCCAGGAACGGCGCTGGGCCGATTCCCCCTTGCCCATGAGCATGTCGAAAACGCGCGTCGTCTGGTCGGGATCCAGGTCGCCGTAGCTGACCGGCAGCAGGCGCCGCGTATCCGGGTTCATGGTGGTTTCCCACAATTGCTCGGGGCTCATTTCGCCCAGGCCCTTGAAGCGGCTGATGCTCCAGCTGCCTTCGCGCTGGCCTTCCTTGCGCAGCTTGTCCTGGACGGCTTCCAGTTCGCCGGCGTCCAGGCAATAGATCTTGCGCGGCGGGCGCTTGCCTTGCGCCGGCACGTCCACGCGGAACAGCGGCGGCCGCGCCACATAGACGTTGCCCGCCTCCACAAGCCTGGGGAAATGCTTGTAGAAGAGCGTCAGCAACAGCACCTGGATATGTGAGCCGTCCACGTCCGCGTCCGAAAGGATGCAGATGCGGCCGTAGCGCAGGCCGGAGAGATCCGGCGTATCGCCGGGTCCGTGCGGGTCCACGCCGATGGCCACCGCGATATCGTGGATTTCGTTATTGGCGAACAGGCGGTCGCGTTCGACTTCCCACGAATTCAGCACCTTGCCGCGCAGCGGCAGGATGGCCTGGAACTCTTTATCGCGCCCCATCTTGGCCGAACCGCCGGCCGAATCGCCTTCTACCAGGAAGACTTCCGTGCGCGACACATCGCTGGATTCGCAATCGGTGAGCTTGCCGGGCAGCACGGCCACGCCCGAACTTTTGCGTTTTTCAACGCGCTGGGCCGACCGCGCCCGTGCCTGTGCCTGGCGTATCGCCAGTTCCGCCAGCTTGCGCCCGTATTCGACGTTGCTGTGCAGCCAAAGATCCAGCGCGCCCCGCGTAAAGCCGCCGACCAGCCGCACTGCATCGCGGCTGTTCAGCCTTTCCTTGATCTGTCCCTGGAACTGCGGGTCCAGCACCTTGGCCGACAACACGAAACTGGCGCGCGCGAACACGTCTTCCGGCAGCAGCTTGACGCCCTTGGGCAGCAGGCTGTGCAGTTCGGCGAAGCTCTTGACGGCGGCGAACAGGCCCTCGCGCAGACCGGATTCATGCGTCCCGCCGGCCGGCGTGGGGATCAGGTTGACGTAGGATTCGCGCACGGCATTGCCGTCCTCGGTCCAGGCGACCACCCATTGCGCGCCCTCGCCTTCGGCGAAGGTGTCGTGGTCCGCGCCGGCGTACTGGCTACCCTCGAACATCGGGATCATCAGCTCCGCGCCGCCCAGGGCTTCGGTCAGGTAGCCGCGCAAGCCGTCCTCGTACAGCCAGGTCTTGCTGTCGCCCGTTTTTTCCACCGTCAGGGTGACCCGGGTACCGGGCAGCAGCACCGCCTTGCTGCGCAGCAGCTGCGTCAGTTCGGCCAACGGGATATTGGGATGGTCGAAATAGGCGGGATCGGGCCAGACCCGCACGCGGGTGCCGGACTTCTTCTTCGCCACGCCGCTGAAAGGCGCGAGCGGTTCGGCGACCTCCCCATCGCGAAAGACCATGCGATGGATGCCGCCGTCGCGCCACACGATGACTTCCATGCGGGTGGACAGGGCATTGGTGACCGAGACGCCGACGCCGTGCAGGCCGCCGGAAAACGCATAGGCACCGCCCCCCTGCTTATCGAACTTGCCGCCGGCGTGCAGGCGCGTGAACACCAATTCCACCACCGGGGCGTTTTCTTCCGGGTGCATGCCCACCGGAATGCCACGGCCATCGTCCTCGACCGACACGCTGCCGTCCGCATGCATGATGACCAGGATGTGCTTGCCGTTGCCGGCCAGCGCCTCGTCGGCGGCGTTGTCGATGACTTCCTGCACGATGTGCAGCGGATTTTCGGTACGGGTGTACATGCCCGGGCGTTGCCGCACGGGCTCCAGGCCCTTCAGGACCCGGATGGACGCCTCTGTATAACGTGGTGTGGCCAAGTTATCCCCAACATCTGTGGAAAAAAACCGACATTCTAAGGAAAGGCCCAGTATTGGCGCGCCGCGAACTGGGTTGCGCAGATCCTGAGCAACCTGCCGGGCGTACCCTGGGCGGACGGGGTGCGTGCCCCTGGGACGGGGCTGTCGGCGCCAGCCGCCCCCTGCCGCAAGGCTGGTTATCCTACACAAAAACCGGTGACGCCTGTTCGGATGGACAGTGGTATGCTTTAATCCTGCCAACTCAAGAATGGCGGGTCGAAGCACGCCTCCCCGCCGCAAAGCAACGAGAACAGTCATGAGTGACCAAATCAAGCATGTCAGCGACGCCAGCTTCGATGCCGACGTTTTGAAGGCCGACCTCCCCGTGCTGGTGGATTACTGGGCGGAATGGTGCGGCCCCTGCAAAATGATCGCCCCCATCCTGGAAGAAGTCGCCAAGGAATACGCGGGCCGCGTTACCGTCGCCAAGCTCAACGTCGACGAAAACGGCGACACCCCGGGCAAGTACGGCATCCGCGGCATCCCCACCCTGATGCTCTTCAAGGATGGCAAGGCCGCGGCGACCAAGGTCGGCGCCCTGTCGAAGTCCCAGCTCACCGCCTTTCTGGACAGCGCCTTGTAAACAGCGTTCGTTCCTCCGTTCGCGCGGGCCCGTCCGTGGCCCGCCGCCCTCTCTCTCTTTACCTTCCCCCGATAAATCAACGCAATGCACCTGAATGAACTAAAGGCGCAACACGTCTCCAAATTGCTGGAACTTGCCGCCTCCCTGGAAATCGAGAACGCCAACCGCCTGCGCAAGCAGGAGCTGATGTTCGCCATCATGAAGAAGCGCGCCAAGCAGGGCGAGCAAATCTTCGGCGACGGCGTGCTGGAAGTCCTGCCGGATGGCTTCGGTTTCCTGCGGTCGCCCGATACCTCGTATCTGGCGAGCACCGATGACATCTATATATCCCCCTCGCAGATCCGCCGCTTCAATCTGCATACCGGCGATTCGATCGAGGGCGAGGTGCGTACGCCCAAGGACGGCGAGCGTTATTTCGCGCTGGTGAAGGTGGACAAGGTCAACGGACTGCCGCCCGAGGCGATCAAGCATCGGATCATGTTCGAGAACCTGACGCCGCTGCATCCCAACCAGGCGATGCGGCTGGAACGGGACATCAAAAGCGAAGAGAACCTGACCGGTCGCATCCTGGATATCTTCGCCCCCATCGGCAAAGGCCAGCGCGGACTGATCGTCGCCAGCCCCAAGTCGGGCAAGACCGTGATGATGCAGCATATCGCGCACGCCATCACGACGAACTTCCCCGACGCGGTCATGATCGTGCTGCTGGTGGACGAGCGCCCGGAAGAAGTCACGGAAATGCAGCGCACCGTGCGCGGCGAGGTCGTTGCGTCGACGTTCGACGAACCCGCCACGCGCCACGTGCAGGTGGCCGAAATGGTCATCGAAAAGGCCAAGCGCCTGGTCGAACTGAAAAAAGACGTGGTGATCCTGCTGGACTCCATCACCCGCCTGGCGCGCGCCTACAACACGGTGGTACCCGCTTCCGGCAAGGTGCTGACCGGCGGTGTCGACGCCAATGCGCTACAGCGCCCCAAGCGCTTCTTCGGTGCCGCGCGCAATGTGGAAGAAGGCGGTTCGCTGACCATCATCGGCACGGCCCTGATCGAAACGGGCAGTCGGATGGACGAAGTCATCTACGAGGAATTCAAGGGCACCGGCAACTCCGAAGTGCACCTGGAACGCCGCCTGGCCGAAAAACGCGTCTATCCGTCCATCAACCTGAACAAGTCCGGTACGCGCCGCGAAGAACTGCTGATCAAGCCCGAGCTTCTGCAGAAGGTCTGGGTGCTGCGCAAGTTCATCCACGACATGGACGAAATCCAGGCCATGGAATTCATCCTGGACAAGATGCGCGCCACCAAGACGAACGCCGAATTCTTCGACATGATGAAGAAGTAGGCTCCCCCCCGAAGCGCTGCGCGCTTCCCCCCAGAGGGGCGAAGCTGGAGGACGGGCGGAGCCGGATCCTCGGCGTCCCGGGTCTGCCGCACCTGTTTTTTGCGCGGTGGTGTGGTGGAGTGCCCCCCGAAGCGCATCGGGGGTGGGTTCATTAGTGTTCGATGGGGTCTTGGGGGCGCGTGGCGTCGGGGTTGCCTGGGACGCCCGCGGGTAAGGGGCCGTCGATCGGCGCGACCTTGGGGTCGTTCCACGGCCCGGTTACCGCATACTGCACCGTCATCGCCCGCGCCAGCGGGTACTTCAGCAGCCACTGCGTCACGAAGGCCCCCAGGCCCAGCAGCGGGTTCACCGCCAGCGCCGTTGCCACCGCCGCGCCGCTGGCATCGAGGTTGGGAATCACCACCGCCTTCAGGTCCCAGGTTTCGTCGATGATGCTGGTGGTCCCGGACAGCACGATGGCGGCAACCGGCCCATTGACCTTGTAGTCGTCGGTATATATTTTGCCCTTCGATACATTGAAGCGGGCTCGTATCGAATCGAAGGGAAAACCGTCGCGGAACAGGTTGGCGGGATTCAATTCCAGCTTGGCAAGCCGCTGCAGCGACTGCATGGACAAGAGCTCCAGCAGCCGCGCGGTGCGCGAGTTCACATGGATGAGCCGGCCTTTGTCCATGCGCAGCTTGAGGTCGCCGTCGATGGCAGCGACATTGTGCGACCACGGCAGGTCGGCCCATGTCAGTTTTCCTTCCGCGGAGCCGGCGCCGCCGACGGCCATGTCCGGCCAGCCCAGCCGGTTCAACAGCTTGCCGAAGTCGCTCCATTTGGCCGAAGCATCCACGGTCAGTCCGCGGTCCGCGCCGCTCAGGCGCCAGAAGCCCGTGGCGTCCAGCGAGGCATCCTCATTGGCGATGCGCAGCGTATCCAGGCGCCAGCGCTGCCCTCGTTCCACGTTGGTGCCGACGACGCGCAGCGTCCCCAGGTCCTTGCCATAGAAGCGCAGCACGTCCGCCTGCAAGTCCACGGCAGGGATGTCCTTCAAGTCGTCGCCGGAGGAAGTGTCGTCGGGCGGCTTCTCCAGACCGTCCCCGCCGAAGGACAGATATTTGAAGCGGGCCGTGACCTGGCCGGCGATGGCACCGGACGCTTCGCGCCAGGAAATGGCGCCGGCGGCCTGCCTGGATTGGATATCGACGCGCCACTGTGCCGGCGCGGGCCGTACCGCATACAGCTTGAGATCGTTCAGGAACAGCCCGGCCACGTGCAGCCGCGGTGTCTCCAGCGCGATCTGGTCCGGCGGCGGCAGCAGGGGCGGCGGGGCGGGCAGGCGTTTGCCGCGCGCCGTACCCGAAGGCGGTGTCTCGAAGCCGTCGGCCACATCCTGCCAGGCATCCACGTCGATGTCCGGCAGCTTCAGCCGGACGCTCAGGCCTTGCGCGGGCAACGTGGCCGGCTGGTTGGCGCCCAGCGCGCCGCGCGCGAACGTCCAGCGCTTCTCCGCCGGATCGCGCTCCAGCAGCAGGTTGATATTTTCACCGAGGCTGGCGGTCAGCCAATCGCGGTCCCGGCTGCCGGGATTGGTCGCGGGGCTCCATTGCAGCCGCAGGGGCAGCGTCGACGACGCCGGCTTGCCGACCGGCGCCGGCATGTCGATGGCCATGCCCGTCAGATCGGATTCCAGGCTGACGTCGACACGGCCGCCGCGTATATAAAGGAGCTTGCCGCGCACGGCCGTACGGCCCGAAAACCGCGACATCGCCGGCGCGTGTACCAGTTGCGCCAGCGCTGCGCCAGTAACCTGGCCGTCGAAACGCAGCCCGTTGCGCGTGTCCAGCAGGCCGCCGTTGATCCTGAGCGGGCCGCCGAGGAACTGGGCCTGGACATCGCGCGCGCGCAAATCCGTTTCGGTGAATTCCAGCATGCCGCGCAGCTGCGTCAGCGTCGGCAACTGCGGATACAGGGTGAAGTCGTTATCGTTGAAAGAGAGCGAACCGTCCACCCGCGTGTCGTCGGTATGCAGCAAGGGGACCCGCAGCGCGAGCGCGACGGTCCAGTCGCCCGTACCGCGCGCCTGCGCCAGACGGTTCTCCAGCAAGGCGCCCAGCGGCGACGCATTGGTCGTCGACAGGAATGAAGACACGGCACCTTGCACGTCGCCCTGCAGATAAAGCTCTGCATTGTTCTCCATGTCCGGAATGCCGGCCTTGATCGCGCCCAGGCGCAGCGGCGTATCCCGCGCATCGGACGGCCGCAAAATAGCGCCCGGCTTGCCTTCCAGGGTCAGGGCGGCGCCATCGATGGCGAAGGAGCCATCCATGCCCAGTATCGCGGGCCAGGCCTTGCGGTCCCGGGCGGCCGGCGCGTAGTCTACGGTCGCGCCGACGAACGGGCCGCCGATATGGAAGCGGCCGTGCTGGCCGGGCTGCGAAAACGGAAATTCGCTCAGGTCCCCCTGCACCGCGAGGGCGGCGTCGCGCACCACGCCGCCCTGCAGTCCCTGCGCCAGCCATTCCCGGGCATCCTGGGATACAGCCATGGGCAGGTATCGATGGATGGTGCTCATGGTGGCGCGGCGCAGCGTGCCGTGGATATCGGCCGTGCCCGCGTCCGTTTCACCGCGTGCTTCCCAACTGCCTTGCAAACGCAGGTCGACGTCGTCGTTCGTCAGCTGCAGGTCGCGCAGCTCCATGCCCAGGACGCCGCTGCGCGCCCGGCGCAAAGTCGTGTCCACCCGCGCGGTGGACAGGGCCAGCGTGGGCTGTTCGAGGATACCCGGCAGTTCGGTTCGGACATCGCTGGCCTCCCCACGCAGGGCAAGCCCGGCGCCATTGGCACTGCGGGCCAACGGCGGATGCGCCCCCTGGGCGAGCAGATCTCCAGGCAGCCCCTCCAGCCGGGCCTTCACCATGCCCGCCGATGCGGCCACGCCGTCCTGCCATCGCCAGGCCAGTTGGCGCGCGACCAGGTCCAGGGTGACCGTGCCCAGCCGGCGGCCATCGACCTGTACCCAGGCGCGCGTGGCCATGCGCCCCTGCACCGGCGGCATGTCGACCCATGGCGCCCAGGCCGCTGGCTCGCCATCGGCGACCTCCGCATAGACCTGTCCGTGCCAGCTTGCCAGATCGCCGGGATGCCGGCTGAAAAGCGAGCGCTCGACCTCGCCGCGCAGGCTCAGGCCTGCCGCCAGCGCGGCGGGCGGTCGGGCTTGCAACGCGAAGCGATGCGATAGCGCGCCGTTGAGCATGACGAAACTGGCATCCTGCAGGACCATCTCGGGGGCCGCCCGCGCTTCATCGACCCAGCGCACCGTGGCGTGGCGCAGCACGATTTCGCGCTGGCGGACCAGCCAGCGCAGGGCGATGGACCGGCTGGCATCGCTGTCGTCCGCCTGCGCCAGGTCGATGGACTGCCCGGCGACCCACAACCGGTCATCGCGATCCCGCCGCAGCGTCAGGTCCAGGCCGTCGGCCTGCAGGGAAACCAGGCGCGGCTCGCGGCTGAGGATGCTGCGCCAGGCCAGCACGGCCTCCACGGCGGGCAGCGTCAGCACCGGGGCGCCTTGGGAATCGGCGATCCCGACGCCGGCCAGCGTCAGGCGGGGATTCAAGCCGCTCCAGTCCGCGGCGATGTGGCCGATATGCACCGAGGCGCCTACCGCATCGCTGGCGTAACGCTCGATCTGCGGGCGCCATTGATCGATGCGCGGCAGCACGAAATAGCGCAGCCCCAGCAAACCCACCGCGGCGGCGACGTAAAGGATCCAGAGACTCCAGAGCAGACCGCGGAGTAATTTGATAGGCAAACGCACGTTTGTTGAGCGAGGAAAGAGGTCTTGCAGTATCGTCCCCTTATACCCGAAATGTTTCATCGCGTCTGCGCAACGTTTATCTATCTATGTCTTCTCCACCTTCGCCCACCCCGTCGCCGTCATCCGCCATCCCGCCACATCCCGGCTCCCCCTCCCCGGTCCCGGACTTCGATGTCGCCCAGGCCTGGTCCGGGCATCTGCGCCGCACGCTGCAGGCCCGGCCCGACCTGCATGCCTGGCTGCGCGAGGAAGGTGTCACGCAAGCGTTGACGCCGGCCGTGCTGCACGCCTGGCGCGATGCCCTGGCCGGCGGCGATACCGCCCTGCCCGTCGCCGAGTGCCGCGCCGTGCTGCGGCGGCTGCGCGAGCGCGTCTTTTGCGCGCTGATGGTACGCGACCTCGGCGGAGCCGCCAGCCTGGAGGAAGTCGTCGGCGCGATGACCGCGCTGGCCGACCTGGCGGTAGGCGAGGCCTACCGCAGCGTGGCGACCGACCTGGCCGCGGTGCATGGAATGCCCATCGATCCCGCGACCGGCGCGCCGCAGGAGATGCTGATCATGGGTATGGGCAAGCTGGGTGGCCAGGAGCTGAACGTTTCCTCCGACATCGACCTGGTCATGCTCTACGGCGAAGAAGGCGAAACACCGGGACCGCGGCGCCTGAGCAACCACGAGTTCTACGGTCGCCTCACGCAGCGCATGATGCCCGTCCTTTCCGAACGCGACGCCAATGGCCACGTCTTTCGCACCGATCTGCGGCTGCGGCCCGACGGCGACGGCGGTCCGCTGGCCTGGAGCCTGGACGCCTTCGAGCACTACCTGGTGGGCCAGGGACGCGAGTGGGAACGCTATGCGTGGCTGAAGGCGCGCCCCATGCCCGCGCGCGCCTTCGCCGGCAGCGACCCCGAGCCGCAATTGCGCCAGATGGAAAGCCTGCGCCAACCCTTCGTCTATCGCAAATACTTCGATTTCGACGCACTGGCCGCCCTGCGCGCGCTGCGCGAGCGCATCCGCCTGGATTGGGAGCGGCGGGCGCTGGCCCGCAACGGCATGGACAGCGCGCTCAATATCAAGCTGGGCGAAGGCGGCATCCGCGAGATCGAGTTCGTCGTGCAGCTCTCGCAACTCATACGGGGCGGCCGCATGCCGGCGCTGCAGGTGCGCGGGCTGCTGCCGGCCCTGCATTGCGAGCGCGACGCCGGGCTGATTCCGGCGGAGGACGCCGCGCGCCTGGAATCCGCCTATCGTTTCCTGCGTCGGGTGGAGCATGCCCTGCAATACCGCGAAGACGAACAGACCCATCTGCTGCCCGCCGACCCGCCACAGCGCGCGGCGCTGGCCGCGGCATTGGGCCTGGAAGCGCACGCCTTCGAACGCACGCTGACCGAGCACCGCGCCTTTGTCGAAGAGACTTTCCGCAACGCCTTCAGGCTGGCAGGCGTGGGGGACGGCGAAAACGGCGGCAATGGCGCGACGGCGGGCGATGCGTCCGGCGCCAGCCGGACCGCCTGCAAGAACAGCGCCGCGCAGGACGGCGATCCTGAAACCGCGCTGATGGACGAAATCCATACCCTGTTCGGCGCGGACGCGGAACAACTGGCCGGCCGCGCGCGCGCCCTGCTGGGCGGCCCGCGCTTGCGTACGCTGCCGCAGGCCAGCCGCCAGCGCGTCGATATCCTGCTGCCCATGGCCATGCGGGCCGCGGCACGCACGGTCGCGCCCGCCGCCGCGACGGTGCGCCTGTTCGACCTGATCGAAGCGATCGCGCAGCGCAGCGCCTACCTGGCCCTGCTCGCCGAATACCCCGACACGCTGGCACGCATCGCCCGCATGATGGCGGCCAGCCCCTGGGCGGCGCAATACCTGACCCAGCACCCGCTGCTGCTGGACAGCCTGATCGATTGGCGCACGCTGCACGAGCCGCTGGATTTCGCCGTGATGGCGCGCCAACTGGCCGCCGACCTGGATGCCTGCCGGCTGCCGGACGGCACCCCGGACATCGAAAGGCAGATGAACCTGATGCGCGATGTCCAGCGCCAGGCCAGCTTCCAATTGCTGGCGCAAGACCTGGAAGGCGAGCTGACGGTGGAAAAACTGGCGGACCAGTTGTCCGCCCTGGCCGACATGCTGCTGGCCGAAACGCTGCGGCGCGTGTGGCCGCTGGTGAACAGGCAGCCTGACGCGGTGCCGCGGTTCGCCGTGATCGCCTACGGCAAGCTGGGTGGCAAGGAACTGGGCTATGTGTCGGACCTGGACCTGGTGTTCCTGTACGACGATCCGCGCGAGGACGCGGCGGAAGTCTACGCCAAGCTGGGGCGGCGCATGACGTCATGGATCTCCACCATGACGTCTTCCGGCCGGTTGTACGACGTAGACCTGCGCCTGCGGCCGGACGGCGACGCGGGCCTGCTGGCGGTTTCCGTCCAGGCATTTGCCGAATACCAGAGCAAGCATGCGTGGGTCTGGGAACACCAGGCGCTGACGCGCGCGCGCTTCGCCGCCGGCGATGCCGCCGTGGGCGCGCGCTTCGAGGCCGTGCGCAGGGAGATCCTGTTGCAACCGCGCGATGCGCAAGCGGTACGCCGGGAGGTGCTGTCCATGCGAGACAAGATCAGCGCCGGCCATCCCAACAAGACGGACACGTTCGACCTGAAGCACGACCGCGGTGGCATGGTGGATGTCGAATTCGTCACCCAGTACCTGGTGCTGACACAGGCGCCCGCGCACCCCGTGCTGGTGGCCAACCTGGGCAACATCGCGCTGCTGGGCATCGCGGCGCGCGAAGGCCTGATCGATGCCGGTATCGCCGCAAGGGCGGCCGACGCCTACCGCACCCTGCGCCGGGCGCAGCACCAGATGCGCCTGCAGGGTCAGGAGAAGGCCCGCGTAGCGCCCTCCGTCCTGGCCGCGGAACGGGAGGCCGTACACGCCCTTTGGGATGCGGTTCTGGGGACGAATGCGGCGGACCAGGCCACCGCCACGGAATAACGGCGCCGCCGCAGGCAATATAATGAGCGCTATGTCCGAACTCGTCCGCCCCACACTGCAATTGCCCGAAGGCCGCCGCAAAGTGCTGCTGCACTCGTGCTGCGCGCCCTGTTCCGGCGAAGTCATGGAAGCCATGCACGCTTCCGGCATCGAATACGCGATCTACTTCTACAACCCCAATATCCATCCGGTCAAAGAGTACGAGATCCGCAAGCAGGAAAACATCCGCTTCGCTGAAAAGCACGGCATCGAATTCATCGACGCCGACTACGACATGGATAACTGGTTCGATCGCGTCAAGGGCATGGAAAACGAGCCCGAGCGCGGGGTACGCTGCACCGCCTGCTTCGACATGCGGTTCGAACGCACGGCCCTGTATGCCCACGAGCATGGCTTCGACACGATCACCAGTTCGCTGGGCATTTCGCGCTGGAAGGACATGAACCAGATCAACGGTTGCGGCGAGCGCGCGGCGGCCCGTTATCCGGAGCTCGTCTACTGGACCTACAACTGGCGCAAGGGCGGCGGCTCGCAGCGCATGATCGAAATCAGCAAGCGCGAGAACTTCTACCAGCAGGAATATTGCGGCTGCGTCTATTCGCTGCGCGATACCAATCGCCATCGGCGCGCGCAGGGCCGCGAGCGCATCCACATCGGCGTAAAGTTCTACGGCAAGGAAGGCCTGGTCAATCGGGAAACCCTGCTCGAGGACGATCCGCCGGCCGCGCCGGAAAACCGCTAGCGCCAGCCGGCGCCACGCGGCCTGCCCGCATGGCGTTTTGCAAGCTGCGATGTCCCCTCATTGCGGCCCCCCCACCCCGTCGGCGTACACTTTGCCCTCATTCCGTGCAACGCACCATGAGGACAATATGAACGGCGCCGAAAGTCTGGTCCACACGCTGCTGAAAAGCGGCATCGACACCTGCTTTGCCAATCCAGGCACCAGCGAAATGCATTTCGTCTCGGCGCTGGACCGCATCCCGGGCATGCATTGCGTATTGGCGCTGGCCGAAGGCGTCGTCACGGGCGCAGCCGACGGTTACGCGCGCATGGCCGGTAAACCGGCCGCCACCCTGCTGCATTGCGGACCCGGGCTGGCCAACGGACTGGCGAACCTGCACAACGCCAGGCGCGCGAATACCCCCATCGTCAATATCGTCGGCGACCAGGCCACGCATCATCGTCCGCTGGATGCCCCGCTGACGGCGGACACCGAAGGCTGGGCGCGGCCCGTATCGGGTTGGACGCGTACCGCCGCCGAGGCCGCCACCATCGGCCGCGACGCGGCCGCCGCGGTCCAGGCAGCCCGCACGGCGCCGGGACAGATCGCCACCCTGATCGCGCCATCCGACACCTGCTGGAACCCCGGCGGCGTGGTGGCCGAAGCCCTGGCGCCGCCGCCGGCACCCTGCGCCGACGAAGGCGTCGTCGCGGCCATCGCGCGGGTGCTGCGCGCCGGCGAGCCGGCCGTCCTGTTCGTCGGCAATTCAGCCTTGCGGGCCGGCCCCTTGGCCACGGCGGGGCGCATCGCGCACAAGACCGGCGCGCGCGTCATGGCGCCCAGTTCCAATGGCCGCATCGAACGCGGCGCGGGCCGCTATCCCGTCACCCGCCTGCCCTACGCGGTGGAACCGGCCGTCGCGGCGCTCAAGGGGGTCAAGCATTTGATCCTTGTCGGCGCCAAGGCGCCGGTCGCCTTCTTCGCCTACCCCGACAAGCCGGCCCTGCTCTATCCGGACGATTGCATGGTCCATGTGCTGGCGCGCGAAGACCAGGATCTGGCGGACGCCTTGACGCGCCTGGCGGACGCGCTGGACGCCCGCGCGGATGCGCCCCTGGCCGAACGCCCGGTGCTGGAGCCCGCGCGCGGCGCGGTCACATCGGAGGCGGTGGCGCAAACGGTGGCCGCCCTGCTGCCGGAGAACGCCGTCGTCGTCGACGAAGGCGTCAGCTTCGGCCGCGCCTTCTATCCCGGCACCATGAACGCCGCGCCGCATGATTGGCTGCAAATCACCGGCGGCGCCATCGGCAACGGTCTGCCCCTGGCCACCGGTGCGGCGATCGGCGCCCCGGGCCGGCGCATCGTGTCGCTGCAGGCGGACGGATCGGCGATGTACACGGTACAGGCGCTCTGGACTCAGGCGCGCGAACAACTGGACGTGACCACCGTTATCCTGGCCAACCGCAAATACGCCATCCTGCTGGGCGAACTGCAAGGCGTGGGCGCGGCCGCGGGCAAGACGGCGCTCGACATGCTGGACCTGACCCGTCCCAACCTGGAATGGGTCAGCATCGCCCAGGGCATGGGCGTGGAGGCCGCGCAGGCGGATACGATGGAAAAATTCGCCGATCTGCTGTCCATGGCGAACCGTCGCAAAGGTCCCTTCCTGATCGAGCTCGTCATTTAGGAACGGCGGGGAGCGCCCTGCCAGCCCGCACCAAGGGACTTGTAAAGGGCAATCACGCCTCGGATCTCTTCCAACCGACCAAGAGCAAGTTCATCTCGCGCCTGGTTGACCGACCGCTGCGCGACGAGCACCGGCAGATAAGCACTTAATCCCCGCTCGTAGAGCTTGGTCGAATGCTCCAAGGCTTGTTGGCTGGTGATAACGGCCTTGTTCAAGGATGCCTGGCGTTGCCGTTCACTCGTCCATGCCGTCAAGGCATCCTCCACATCGCGAAGCGCAAGCCGCACGTCTCGTTCGTAGACCAGCCTTGCCGCATCGGCGTTGGCTTGTGCCGCCGTCACCCCCGCCCGCCCACGTCCTCCGTCGTAGAGCGATTGGCTACCTTGCATTCCCGCCGACCAGACCAGGCTGGCGCCCGAAAAGAGACTGTGAATGAAGCTTGCCGTGGTGCCGATGTCCAACGGGATACGAAACCTGGGAAAGCGTTCTGCTTCGGCGACACCGATCTGAGCGCTGGCTGCCGCAATGCGTCGTTCGTCCGCCCGCAGATCCGGGCGTTGGCGAATCACTTCGGAAGGCATGGAAAGCGGCAGGTCGGCACGCATCGCCAACATCGGTGCAGCCTTGCCCAAGGCGTCGTGCCAATCGCCAGGGAAGCCACCTGCCAAGACACCAATGGCATGGCTGAAGCGGGCAATATCCGCTTCCATTAACGGTGGCTTCGCTTCGGCTGTTTCACGTTCGGCACGCGCCTGCATGACATCGGCCTGGGACCCGAAACCCATCCGCTGCGCCTGTTCGGCCAACCGTTCCGCGTCAACGAGCGCGCGGATGTTGTCGCGCGAGATATCCAGACGTAGCTGCGTAGCACGCAGCCCTGCGTAATTGGAAACCAGTTCAGCAACCAAACTCACTTGTAGCGCACGATGATCTTCGGCAAGCGCTTCTATACCGGCGTCGGCGGCTTCAATTGCCCGGCGAGTGCCGCCGAACAGATCCAGTTCCCAACTGGCATCGAATCCCAGATGCCAAGTGCGGGACTCACCGCCGGACTGCGAAGTCAGTGCCTTGCTGCTGCGCAGGGCCTCTCTTGCGCCACCGGCTGAAACCGTGGGTCCGGAAGAAGAAGCGATCTGCAATCGCTCGGCACGTGCTTGCCGCAATCGCGCCAGTGCGATATCGAGATCCTGGTTTCGCATCAAGGTCTGATCGACCAGACTATCGAGCACGGGGTCCTGGAATGATTTCCACCACGCACGAAGACCGTCCTGATCTTTGTTTCTCTTGGTGGCTCCCGTCTCAACCCAGTGAGCAGGAACCTGCACCGTGGGTCTTTGATAGTCGGGGCCTACCGTCATGCAGCCCGAGAGCCCGACAAAGAGCGAGAGCATCATCAGTACTCGGCAACGTCGCGGCAGAGAATGATTCGGTAATGCGCGCATGACCACCCCTTACATCCAACGTTGCAGTACGGATACGAGCCAGCCCTGGGGTGGCGAGTCGCCTTCCGACGTCGCCACCTCGATGCTGCCTGTCATGCCTGCCACCAGCACGATGTCATGCGGAAGCTGCTCGAACGCCACACGGACAGGGATGCGCTGTGCCAGGCGAACCCAACTGAAGCTCGGCTCCACACTTGGCAAGCCCTGGGCATCGGCCTGTTGGTTGGCGTCGGTGATGCCTCGTCCGATGCTGACGACCCGGCCAGGGATGATCTTGTCGAACCCCATCAATCGGATCCGCGCAGCCGCACCGGGCTGGATGCCATGCAATTTTGTCTCCTCAAAATAACCGGTCATCCAGAAACTGTTTGCGTCCACCAAGGCGATATTCGGCTGTCCGGTCGCAGCGTAGTCTCCTTTACTCAATCGCAGTCGCGTGACATAGCCATCCACAGGGGCGCGTAAGACGGTGCGCGTCAAGTCGAGTTTGGCCCTATCCACATCGGCCCGCGCACCGCGCTGTTCAGCCTGGGCCGTGACCACTGCCTGGTTCGCGCGCTGGATTTCTTCGGCAGGCACGAGGTTCTCCATGCCTTGACGCCGCTTGGCATCCTCGATCTTCTGGCGCAGCGAAGCCGTTGCCGCGGCCAATCGAGCATCGGCCTGCGCCAATGCCAGGGCGAAGCTGGCAGAGTCGATGCGATAGAGCACCTGCCCCTGTTTCACGTACTGATCGTCTGCCACCGCGACTTCGACTACGCTACCGGACACCTCCGGTGCCATGCGTACGATCTGCGCGCTAACACGGCCATCGCGCGTCCAAGGGGCCAGGACATAGGCGTGCCAAAGCGCGTTCACAAGCCACCCAGAGGCAACAACGACAAGTAATGTAAGCCCCGCCCGTATCAGCGGTTTTATCGAGAATGGAATCTTAGACATAGAGAATCAACACTGAAACCAGGCAGACAGAGATAGCGAATTCGAACAAGCCGGGGTGCCAGACCCACCGCAATACGCCGCTACGCGCAAGCACGAAGCGAACGCCTGAATAGACCGGCAGCGCGATACACGCATAGACAAAGAATGGCGGCAGGTAGATGCCCGCCAACGAAAACTCACTGAGCATCGGCTTGGCCTCCAGATCGTTTTGAAAAATAATCCGCGTGATTCTCCAGCAACGCCGCAATATCGAGCAGCACGACATTGAGTTGCCGTGTTTCGGCCGTGGCGGCCCCATCCATGGCGGGTAGCCGCAACAAGGTCTTGGCAGCGCGGCGTGCGTGTCTTGCAGCCAGACGGGGCTGGCTCGCGCGACGGCTCATGTTGCGAAAAGCGTCCGCCAGAACGCGATGCAAATCGGAGTCCCTGCGCGCCTGCCGCAGCCGTTTACGCACCCGCAGGACTTCACGGCCCAAGTGAATGCTGGTCAAAGCGTTGGATACGGCTCGGTCCATCGCCTCCGGATGGGCCTTGAGCAAGGCACCGAGATGCACCGCGCGATGCTGTTGACGCCATTGCCATATGCTCGTCTCCGTCCGCACGCCTCTCAAGGTACCGAGCGCTGCGTCGCGGATAGCCTGGTCCAGCCGTGCCACGTCACGGGACAAGTTGCGCGGCAGCACAACTCTGAACCCAAGCAGCGTGCAGAATGTCGCCAATATCCAGGCCACGGAGCCGTTGAGGAATACCGCAAAGTCGTAGCGCATCAGATTGTCTGGAGCCGCCAATGACGTGAATGCAACCAGATAGGCGACACCGGCCAATGCATGACGAGGCATCGTGGTTGCGTAAATCGCTGGCAACCAAAACAGGCCCAGGACCAGCAACAACAATGGCAGCCCGCAGACATGAGGCAGAAGGACGAAAACGCAGATGAAGGCCATCACCACGGCCATCCCTGTTCCCTTGATGAACTCGACGGCGCCAAGCGCGGGATTGGGTGCGGTCGACAGCAGCGCGCAAGCGGCGGCCAAACCCGCCAACATCATGGCTCCGTACGACCATCCGGTTGCCACCCAGAACGCACCGCCAGACACGACTGTCAGTAACGCTCGCAGCCCATTCCGAATCGCTGCCGACGTGTCGCGGTAGAACGGCGCGGAGGCTGGTGCCACTGTGGGCCGGGGGAGATGGAAGCGCTCTATGCCCTTTAAAGCCTCAAGGTAATCGTCAAGCTGTTCGATCAGGCGATCGCCCGCGATCATCAGCGCGGACTGCTCCAGCGCATCGTCGAGCGAAGTCGCGGAGAGCATGTCCATCAATCGTGCACGCATATCGGACAATGCCTGGACGGCACCCGCCAGTCCCTCGGGGCCGGGTTCCTTGGCCAGTTCCAGACTGGCTTGCTGCCACGCCTTTTCCCAGGCGGGCTGCAGCGATCTCAATGCATCGAGGCTTGCACTGCTCTCCCGCATGGGAGGCGTCCCGCCTACCAATGCGGAAAACAAGGACGCCATCGTTTGCCGCACCGTACCGGCACGCTGGGTCAGGTCGGCGGACTCGGCTTTCCCCAGCGCGAGCAAGTCGTCCACCCCATAGATTTCGGTAATGAGGTTGCGCCGACCTGCATCCAGAGGCTTGCCACCCGGTGCGTCGCTGCCGTGTATCGCCTGGTGATTCGTCGAGAGCATGCCTGCGGTTGCCGCTGCCAGCCGCTTGAGCTGGATGGCCAGACGGCTGCGTACGCTTTGGGTACTGAAGAGGGCAGACACCGCGGCCAAGCACACCACGCCGATCAGCACTGATGCCCCGCGCCCCATCACTTGATCGAACGTGCGTTCTGGATGCTGCATGGCACCGTAGGCGGCCAAGCCCACCGTGTATCCCGCCAAGGCTGCGCCATAGGCCCGAAAATGACGCAGGAGCGTCATCCCCGCCACGCAAACGCCCAGCCACAACCCGAATCCCAACAGGAACAGCCAGGGCATCTGCCCGAATGCGCTCATCAGAACGAAGGCCGCCAACATGCCGGCCAAGGTGCCCAGCACCCGCCATATCCCTTTGCCGATCACGGCTCCCTGGACCGGACTAATGACGAGCAGCGCGCTGGAAGCCGCCGAATACGGCGCGTGCAGGTCCAATAAATAAGCGACAACGAGTGCCAACCACGCGGAAAGAATGGAGCGCATGACGTAAGTCGCGCGCGGTGTTGTCAGGTCGAGGTGCGCCAGCCCATGTGCGAACCACTCCCCAAGTTGGGAGAAGCGGCGGGAAATGATGCTTGGAAATGCCGAAGCAACGTTCGGAGAACGCACGACAGAGTCCTACTACAGTGATTGATATGCATCACTGTAGGCATGCCGAATGATTCCAAAAAGTGAATTTATTGCATTCTCATGAATGCATAAAACGCACTCATCAGAGGAGGGTTACCTCGCAGAGCCTTGTCGTTGGGCCGTCTGCGCCTCCTCCATCTTGCAAAGCGCGTGGATCGTATTACGCAGCCATTGGTGAGCAGGGTCGCCATCCAGGCGCGGATGCCAGGCCTGCGTCAATAGCACTGTCTCAAGGGGCGTCGGCAGTTCAAACAAGCGAATGTTCAGGCCGGCAGCGAGCGCGCTATGGGCCAGATGCCTGGGTAACGGCAGCAGCAAGTCCGAATCCTGCAATGCAAACAATGCGGTATAGGGGCTGGGTACAACCAAGGCGACGTGCCGGTGCAGCCCTTGCCCCTCCAGCGCGGTATCCACCGGCCCGGTGGCCTTGCCGCGCCGCGACACGTTGATGTGCTCCCAGCGCGTGAGGCGTGCGGGTGTGATTTCATCGTCAAAGATCGGATGGCGCGCGCGTGCGACGCCCACGAACGTCGTGGTGAACAGCGACTGCACACGGATCTCTGGCCCCAGCTTGCGCGAAGCGCTGATGAACAGATCAATGCGGCCATTGCGCAGCGCCTCTTCGTCCACGTCATCTTCCTCTGGCGAGAAACGCAGCATCGCCCGCGGCATCTCTGTGGCCATCGCGGCCAACAAGTGGCCCAAGTGGATGCTGACGAACTCATCGGTGGCGCGGACGTTGAAACGCCTGTCGAGCGATTTCAGGTCGATCTCGGTGTCGGATTCAAAAACCTGCGTCGCTTGCTCGACTGCCGTGCGCACCCGTTCGCGCAACGCAAGTGCCTTCGGCGTGGGCATGAGTTTGCGGCCCACCAGGACAAACACCGGATCACCGAGCGCCTCCCGAATTCGACTCAAAGTGCGGCTCATCGCCGGTGGACTCAAATTCATGCGACGCGCGGCGCCGATGACGCTTCCTTCATCCAGTAGCGCATCCAAGGCCAATAGCAGGTTGAGATCAGGGCGCGCCATGTGGATTCTCGAATCATTAACTACCAGGCAATCATATTTCAGGTTGATTGACTCATAAAGCATTGATTGGCAAGTGGGCTGCTTCCGTATATCAGTGAATGAACACCTGCCGCATCGGGCTGCGGCTGAGCCCGGCGAAGTGCGGTGCCGGAGTCACTCCGAAATAAAAAAGGCGCCGCGAATGCGGCGCCTTTACGGCTGTCGTTGCGGGCCGGGGTTACGGCCCATCGGCCGGCAGCATCACTGCAGCGTGCGCTCGAACACCAGCTTGCCGTCTCGCAGGTCCACCGGCACCACATCGCGCGGGCCGAAGCGGCCTTCGAGGATCAGCCTGGCCACCGGGTTCTCGATCTGCTGCTGGATGGCCCGCTTCAAGGGACGAGCCCCGAACACCGGATCGAAACCGGCCCTGGCGATCTCCGCCAGCGCGGCGTCTGACACCTCCAGCTGCATTTCCTGCTTCTCCAGCCGCTGCGCCAGGCGCTTGAGCTGGATCCGTGCGATCGATTCGATGTGCTGCGCTTCCAGGCCGTGGAATACGACGACCTCGTCGATCCGATTCAGGAATTCCGGGCGGAACGACTGCTTCAACTCATCCCACACGACTTCCTTGATGACCTCGTAAGGCTTGCCGGCCATGGTCTGTATATGCTGCGAGCCCAGGTTGGACGTCATCACGATCACCGTATTGCGGAAGTCCACCGTGCGCCCCTGGCCGTCGGTCAGGCGACCGTCGTCCAGCACTTGCAGCAGCACGTTGAACACGTCCGGGTGCGCTTTTTCGACTTCGTCCAGCAGGATCACGCTATACGGCTTGCGGCGCACGGCCTCGGTCAGGTAGCCCCCTTCCTCGTAGCCGACGTACCCCGGAGGCGCGCCGATCAGGCGGGCCACCGAGTGCTTTTCCATGAACTCGCTCATGTCGAGCCGCACCATGGCGGTCTCGTCATCGAACAGGAACTGGGCGAGGCTCTTGGTCAGCTCGGTCTTGCCGACGCCGGTGGGGCCCAGGAACATGAACGAGCCGATCGGCCGGTTCGGATCCTGCAGCCCCGCACGCGACCGGCGCACGGCTTTCGCAACCGCCGCCACGGCTTCGGACTGGCCGATGACGCGGGCGCCCAGCGAGCCTTCCATATGCAGGAGCTTTTCGCGTTCGCCTTCC